>NZ_LVIA01000044.1:0-18001 GCF_001596805.1 Halomonas sp. KX33721
GTCGCCAGGACGCGCAGCACAAGTTTTCCCGGAAACTCGTCAACCAGTACGGCGAAATCGTCGTGGGCGATGTTTCCTCAACCAAGCTCGCGAAGACCAAGATGGCCAAAAGCGTCTACGACGCTGGCTGGTCACAACTGAAAACGATGCTGGAATATAAATGCGCTCACGCAGGCATCGTCTTCAAGGTCGTTCGCGAAACCAACACCACCCGCGCCTGTTCATCGTGCGGCTCGCTTAGCGGGCCGCAGGGCGTCAACGGGTTGCGAGTAAGGGGCTGGGAGTGCGTGGAGTGTGGTGTACTCCACGACCGGGACGTGAATGCGGCCCGGAATATCCTCAGCCTCGGGGCAGGACGTTGCCCTCAAGAAGTTGGAATCCCCGTCCTTTAGGGCGGGGAGGACGTCAATGGCAATCGGCCGCTAGTCGGGTGGCAATTAGAGAACACCATTGAGCCGCTTAATGGGCTGTTTCGAAACGTGCTGGGATTCGGGCTGCCTAACGCGCAGGTGGATATTGCCAAGCTGCACGGGCGTCAGCTACGGCGGCTGCATCCTCATATCGAAGCCAGCAGCTGCCTTGGTGATGCGCTTACCCGATGGAAACTGCCCCCATTAACCTGGCCCAGCGTGGTCAGCGAAGCCACCGCCAGCGCGTTGCTGTATCTGCGTCTTCAGCGCGAGATAGCGTTAACTGCCTAGGGTTTGTATTGGGTAGAGCGTCGCTGTTACAGTAAGCTGCGCTTGACGATCAATGAGTCCAAAAGTGCGGTCACCAGCGTGTTTGGTCGCAAGTTCCTGGGCTACGCCCTATGGGAAGCTAAGGGTGGAGATGTCCGACGTGGTATATCAGCAAAAGCGTTGGGGACATTTAAACAGCGGATTAGGCAACTGACACGCCGAAATGGCGGACGCAGTATCTCACAGGTCGTCGCCTATCTACGACGCTACCTTTTAGGCTGGCAAGGCTACTTTAAGCTGTCGCAAACACCTCGTATCTGGCGGTCGCTGGACGGGTGGATACGACGACGGTTAAGAGCTTTGCACCTTAAGCAATGGCGTCGAGGTAAGACGATTTATCGTGAGCTGATGCGTCTTGGCGCTACGCCGAGGGTAGCACAATCGGTGGCGGCGTTGAGTCGTCGCTGGTGGCACAACAGTCTGTCGGGAGTCCATCATGTATTAACCCGCCTTATTCATGAGGCCGACCTGAAAACGAAGATAGCGGATGGTATTCTCTTGAGAAATCAGAACGTTCCGGCAAGAATCTGAACCAAGAGAGCCATCCGCTATGGGTGAAAGCCTATCCACCTGGACGCCCTCATGCAACGGCTCTGTCCGTGTTGAGCTGAGCGGCCAGCGCACTACCAGCGACAGCGGCGCTCTGCTGTTGCGTGAGGCCCTCGACAACAGCGGCGTGATTGAGGCGCTGGAAGACAATCTGGTCGATCGACGCCACCCGCTGCGCATCCTTCATTCGCTGGCCAGCCAGTTGCGTACCCTGGTGCTGCAGCGTGCGATGGGCTGGATCGACCTCAGCGATACCGACACGCTGCGCCGTGATCCGCTCTGGCAGCTGGGCCTGCAGCGATGCGCGCGGGACAACGCCCCTGGCCCAGGACCGGCCGTCGCAAGCCACGCTGTCGCGGCTGCTGAGCTGCCTCGGTCGTAACGACAATATCGATGCCGTGCACGAAGGCCTGCTGCGGCTGGTGGTCTGGCGCCTGACCTCGCTGCAGAACGGCGAGCGTCCCAAGCAGCTGACGCTGGACATCGACGGCCTGCCGATCGAAGTCCACGGCCACCAAGGCGGGTCCGCATTTCACGGACTTTACGGTGCCCGCATCTACTCGCCGCTGGTCGCCTCGCTGGCCGAGACCGGCGACATGGTGGGTGGGCTGCTGCGCGAGGGCAACGCCGGCCCGGCCGAGAACGCCGACACCTGGATCCCGCATCTGGTGCGGCGACTCAACGAGAGCACCGGCGCCCAGGTTCGGGTGCGCATCGACGCCGGTTTCACCGACAACGCGACGCTGGAGGCCCTGGAAGAGCGCGACATCGAGTACCTGGGTCGACTGCGCAGTCTCTCCGGCCTGCAGAAGCTGGCGGCACCGCACCTGGAGCGGCCACCCGAGCAGCCTCGCGAGTGGTGCCACGATCTGGAGTATCAAGCGGGCTCTTGGTCGGCACCGCGTCGCGTGGTGCTGGTGGTGCAGGAACGCCCCGATGACCTGCTGCTGCATGCCTTCTTCCTGGTCACCAACCTCGGCAAGTTCGACTGGCCGCCTGAGAAGGTCTTGGCGCTCTACCGCAAGCGGGGCAGCGCCGAAGCCCATATGGGCGAGGTGAAGTCGGCGCTCGACGTGCACCTCTCGTCGACCGATCGCGGCGCCTCCACCGTCCAGGACGTGATGGTCCGCAACGAGGTGAGCCTGCTGCTCAGCCTCTACGCCTACCAGGTCCTGCATGGCCTGCGCTGCCTGCTGGAGCGGCAGACCCGGCAAGGCTGGAGCCTCAGCCGGATGCGCGAGCAGGTGCTGAAGGTCGCCGCCACGCTGAGGCTGCACGCTCGGCGAATCACCGTTCATCTGGGTGCTGCCGCCGACAAGTGGTGGCCGACGCTGCTGAAGGGGCTGCCGAAGCTGACCGCACTGAGCTGACGCTCCTGCGAGACCACCACAGCATCAGAAAGCGAGCGACCGGAGCGGCGGTCGGCGATCACGGCTGCTTGGACGGCCGCCATTGATTCCAAAGAGCTATAAGTAAGTAGGAAAAGGGCTGCGTTCTGGCATTACTCAACAGCCACTCGCGCTGAAGATGCGAATCCTGATAAGCAATGCCAGCAGCCAGTACCTTCAGACCGCTCAATCAGCGCCCTCGTGAATAAGGCGGGCTTAAATGAATCCCGCCGACATGAGCCTGCCGCCGCTGGCGGCGGCCTTCGTCTTCGGCTTGCTGGGAGGCGCGCACTGTATCGGCATGTGTGGCGGCATCATGAGTGCCCTGACCTTTGCTGTGCCCTCCCAGCATGCGACAGCCGAGGCGTTTAGCAGGTCTGTTGCTCGGCTATAATTTAGGTGTATCAGCAGCTACATGATCGCTGGTGCCTTGGTGGCTCTGCTCGGTTCCGTGCTCAACCATGCACTGGATAGCTTCGCCCTGGTGTTGCGTATCCTGGCGGCGGTCATGTTGATACTAATGGCACTGTATATCGCCAACTGGTGGAAGGGCTTGCTACGTATCGAGGCACTGGGGCGCGTCCTGTGGCGCCGCATCGAACCAATAGGCCGTCGCTTGATGCCTGTTGTAAAAGTACCCCAAGCATTCGCACTTGGCTCGCTATGGGGCTGGATGCCCTGTGGGCTAATCTATTCGATGCTGGCCTGGAGTCTTGCTGTAGCCGAGCCATTGCGTGCCGCCGCGATGATGGGGGCCTTTGGGCTCGGCACCTTGCCTGCCGTCCTAGCGACCGGAGTGGCAGCGCGCCGTGTCTCAATATGGATACGTAGCCCCGCGACTCGTACGCTAGCAGCGCTGCTGATTATTACGTTTGCCGTCTGGTAACTCTGGCACCTCATTTGTTTACTCGTAGCCAGCTTACAACCGCCAGGCTGCCCAAAGGTCAAGTCTTCAACGGGCGCTTATGGCAAACCTTTCGGTTGTACATCGAAATTTAAAATGAGGCCTTGACCTTGAAGTCTGCTTTAAGGATATCTTACAAAAGCTGCTCTGCCACAGGTTAAAAACCTTCATCACGTCCTACCCTCAGCTCGTTTGGCAGTATGAGAAGAAAAAATGACTCAAGTCATTTTTTCAATTTGGGTGTGCTATATTCTAAGCGTGTCATCAAACAGGAATGGAGAGTTAAAATGAAAATCAAAACGTCACTTGCCGCCGCAATCATTAGCGTAGTTGCCATACCAGCATTCGCAAACTTTGGACAGTCTGAATCTCAGGCCAAACAGCTGACGGAGGGAGTTACACCTAGTGAAATATTGACCAGAGGGTTTGCTCATGAGTATGTGCTCTCATTAAACGAAAGCTCCGAGGTCAAGATAGCTAGTGAGCACTTTCCTGGGTCATCAAACTTTGCGCTTCACATGAAAGCAAAACTGATGGACGCATCCGGCAATATCGTTTCGGAAGCTAATTCTGTCAATGGAGACTTCAAAATTGATGAGAGACTCGATGCAGGCGAGTACCGCTTGATTGTTTCAGGAGAGACGGGGGGGCTTGGGGATAGTGATACACACCGGTACAGTCTGCATGTAGACATTCAGTGATAAATTAAAGTTGGCCGGCTAATGCTGGCCAACAATTACTTTAAATGTTTCGTTTAATGATTTTAAAGTAATTAATAAACGTAGTTTTTAATGTTTGATTATTTATTTTATTAAATTTTCTGTATTTTTTTGAGCGTAATCCTTTTGTTTGGAGGGCCGCTGTGATCAAGGCTGCATTGTTATTCAGCGGTGTCTTGGGTGTCGCCTGGATGCCGGCTATTGCTGTTGCCGGAAGTGAAACGGACAATTTACAAAAAGCGATACAGATAGCCATTGATCAGGACCCCTGGTTAACCGGAAGTGCGTCCATTGAAACCGCCCTTGAGAACGAGGCCATTGCATCGGCCCAGCTCCCTGATCCCCAGATTTCATTGAAAGCGGGAAATCTGCCGGTTGATACCTTTGACTTGAATCAAGAAGGTATGACCCAGTTCAGCGTAGGAATCAGTCAGAAATTTCCCAGAGGAGATAGCCTGGCGCTTGCCAAGCAACAAAAGCAGCAGCTTGCCGCCCAACAGCCGATGTTGCGGCAGGATAGGGAAGCCAGAGTCGAGGCTACGGTTAGCCAGCTTTGGCTGGAGGCCACTCGTGCTCAGCTGAGCATCAGTCGGATAGAGCGTGATCGTAGCTTGTTTGAGCAGCTAGCGGAGGTGGCCGAGGTGAGCTATGCGTCCGCCTTCGGAATGACCCGCCAAGACGATGTGATTCGTGCTCAGTTGGAGCTGACTCGCCTGGAGGATCGCTTGACCGATCTCAGACAGCAACAAGAGGCAGAAGAGCGGCAGTTAACTGAATGGTTGGGGAGTGAGGCGATGCTACCGATAGCGGAAGACTTCCCCGAGCTTGTTTTGGTAGAGCCAAGCCTCTTCACTGACGCTGAACGTCCCAGTCGTCAGCTGTGGTATGAGCGAGTGAGGCGTCACCCTGCAGTGCTGGCATTGGAGCAGAAGATAGATGCCATGGAGACTGGGGTCGATGTGGCGAGGCAGCAGTACAAACCAGAATGGGGTGTATCGGCACAGTACGGCTACCGCGAGGACGACCCTATGGGCGGACGCCGGTCCGACCTGTTCTCTGTGGGAGTGGCCTTCGATCTACCTGTGTTCACGGAAAATCGTCAGGACAAGAATGTCGCAGCAGCGGCATCACGTCATGAAGCGGTCCGGTACGAGAGAGAAACCTTGGTTCGTGAATTGATTGCCCAGCTGGAAACCAATTGGGTTAAGTTGGCGCGCCTCGATGAACGATTAACCCTGTATACGCAACGATTATTGCCCGAGCTGAGCGAGCAGGCCGAAGCCTCTCTGAATGCCTATAACAATGACGATGGTGATTTTGCAGAAGCCGTGCGGGCACGAATTGATGAAACCAATGCGAGTGTGGAGCTCATAGGCCTGAAAGCCCAACGACTCAAGGTGATCTCGGATATCAACTACCTGCTGTCCCAAGGCACGTCTTCACGCTAACTCACGACTTCTCAAGTCTGGAATGAGACATCACGATGAATCAAATGGGTAGGTACTTTTTCGTTATATCGTTAGGCGTCCTGTTGGGCGTGTCCGGCAGTATGGTTCTGGGAGGGAAGACATTCGTCCTGAACGCAGTAGAAACGGCTATTGGAAAAGATAGTAATAAGACTGGTGGGGAAGAGAGTGGAGAACGCACTCCCCTTTACTGGGTGGCGCCGATGGATCCCAACTACAAGCGAGACAAGCCTGGAAAATCCCCGATGGGGATGGATCTAGTGCCTGTTTATGATGATCAAGACGAAGGGGACACCCCAGGAACAGTCAAGATTTCTCCTGATGTCGTCAACAATTTTGGTGTTAAAACGGGCGTTGTCGAAAAGGATACATTTGACGCCACGGTAAGGACAGTTGGCTATGTCCAATACGATGAAGACAAGTTGGTGCATATCCACCCCCGCGTCGAGGGGTGGATAGAAAAGTTATTTGCCAAGTCCGAAGGCGATCGTGTTACCCAAGGTCAACCGCTCTACTCGATCTATTCGCCGACGCTCGTGAATGCACAGGAAGAATTGTTGCTTGCAATGAACCGCGGCAACCAACGTCTGATTTCTGCCGCCTTGGAAAGGCTGCGCGCGTTACAGGTGCCCAATGAGGCTATCCAGAAGCTAAGGGACAGTCGTCAAGTGAGTCAGGCGATCATCTTGCGTGCGCCCCAAAGTGGCGTCCTGGATAATTTGCAGGTGCGTGAAGGAATGTTCGTACAGCCAGGAATGAGCATGATGAGTATTGGCGTTCTTGATCATGTGTGGGCTGTCGGAGAGGTGTTTGAGCGCCAGGCAGCGTTGATCGCTGAGGGAGATGAGGTTCGCATGACTCTTGACTATCTACCCGAACGGGAGTGGACAGGGGTGGTGGACTATATATATCCAAGTATTGATAGTGAGACGCGTACGGCTCGTGTAAGGGTGCGTTTCGCTAACGATGACCTGGCGCTAAAACCTGGAATGTTTTCTCAGCTGACCATTATGTCAAACACGACGTTGGAGGCATTGCAAATACCCCGTGAGGCCTTGATTCGCACCGGAAGCCAGTCGCGTGTCGTTCTTGCATTGGGTGATGGAAAATTCAAATCGATCGAAGTCGACGTTGGACGCGTGGGTTGGGAAACCGTCGAGATATTATCGGGCCTTGAGGAGGGCGATCGCATTGTTACGTCGGCTCAGTTCCTTCTGGATTCCGAGTCAAGTCGAACATCAGACTTTCGACGAATGGACCATAGTGACAGTGCTGAAGAGGCCGATGAGAATTCCCTTGTTGAGACCGTATGGGTGCCAGCACGCATCGAAGATGTCATGCCAGATCATGGCATGGTGACGCTATCCCATGCCCCCATCGCGGCGTGGAACTGGCCGGCCATGAGCATGGATTTCCAGGTTGCTGATACGGTTAGCCTTGAACAGCTGAAAGACGGTATGGACATCCATGCCGAACTCGAACGGATTGCGGAAGACAAGTTCGCTCTACGCGGTGTGCATGTTGACGATGATAAGACTAAAGCACCCAGCGATGAGGGCATGGATCACGGAGAAACCAGTAATGCGGAACGCGGCCAGCAAGACGCGATGAGCCATCAAAGCCATGCAACTGGGGAGAGCAAGTAATGATTCCTGCGTTGATCCGTTGGTCAATAAGCAACCGTTTTCTCGTGCTTCTTGCTGCCGTGATTCTGGCGGGGGCGGGAATCTATTCAGTCAAGAATACCCCGATTGATGCTCTACCGGACTTGTCAGATGTGCAGGTGATCATCAAGACCAACTACCCGGGCCAGGCTCCGCAGGTCGTCGAAGATCAAGTCACCTACCCGCTCACCACGGCCATGCTGTCGGTTCCCGGGGCAGTAACGGTACGCGGCTACTCCTTCTTCGGCGACTCCTACGTCTATGTGATTTTCGACGAAGACACCGATCCCTACTGGGCGCGCTCCCGTGTGCTGGAGTACCTTTCTCAGGTAGCGCCCACGCTGCCGGACAGTGCGCGCCCACAGCTTGGCCCTGATGCCACTGGCGTGGGTTGGGTCTATCTCTACGCTCTGATCGACAGGACCGGCCAACATGACCTCAGTGAGCTGCGCAGCCTGCAAGACTGGTTCCTGAAGTATGAGCTTCAGACCGTATCGGGCGTTTCTGAAGTCGCGGCGCTTGGCGGCATGGTCAAGCAATACCAAGTGGTGGTGGATCCGGAGAAACTGCGTGCCTTCGACATCCCGCTGGCCCACATCCAGACTGCCATACAGCGGGCCAATCAGGAGGTTGGCGCCTCGGTCGTTGAGATGGCCGAAGCCGAGTATATGGTGCGCGCCACTGGTTATATCCAGAGTCGTGAGGATCTTGCCAGTATTCCGCTGGGTGTGGATGACAACGGAACGCCTCTGCTGCTCAAGGATGTTGCCGACATTGGAGTGGGACCCCAGATGCGCCGTGGCATTGCCGAATTGAACGGGGAAGGTGAGACCGTCGGCGGCATCGTCGTCATGCGCACAGGAGAGAATGCCCAGAAAACGATCGATGGCGTCAAGGCCAAGCTTGAGCAGCTCCAGTCCAGCCTGCCGGAGGGGGTCGAGGTCGTGACGGTCTACGACCGTTCAGGCTTGATCGAGAAGGCGGTGGACAACCTGTTGCGTGGTCTGCTCGAGGAACTGGCCATCGTGGCGTTGGTGTGCGTACTCTTTCTGTTCCACCTGCGCTCTGCACTGGTGGCGATGATCAGCCTACCGATGGGCATTCTCACTGCCTTCATCATCATGAACTGGCAAGGTATGAACGCCAACATCATGTCGCTTGCGGGTATCGCCATTGCGATCGGGGCCATGATCGATGGTGCCGTCGTGTTGATCGAGAACTTGCACAAGCACATGGAGCGTACACCGCTGACGTCCGAAAACCGGTGGAAGGTGGTGGCCGATTCGGCGGTGGAGGTGGGGCCGGCGCTTTTCTTCAGCTTGCTGATCATCACTGTCAGCTTTGTTCCTGTCTTTACCCTCGAGGCCCAAGAGGGGCGGATGTTCTCGCCGCTCGCCTTCACCAAGACCTATGCCATGGCAGCCAGTGCCGGGTTGGCGGTCACCTTGGTTCCGGTGCTGATGGGCTACTTAATCCGTGGCCGCGTAATTCCTGAGCACAAGAATCCGGTCAATCGATTGCTGGTCGGGGTCTATATGCCAGTACTCAAGGCAGTATTGAGTTTCCCGAAGACGACGATCGCCTTGGTGCTGGCGATAACCCTGGTGGGTTTCTGGCCGGTCAGCAAGATTGGCAGCGAGTTTATTCCACCCCTGGATGAAGGCGACTTGATGTACATGCCGACCACTTATCCAGGGCTGTCGATCGGCAAGGCGCGGGAGCTCCTTCAGCAGACCGATAAACTGATTGCCAGCGTACCGGAGGTGGACACGGTGTTTGGCAAGATCGGACGGGCCGACACGGCTACCGACCCTGCGCCGCTGACCATGGTCGAGACTTTCATTCAGCTCAAACCGCGGGACGAGTGGCGAGAGGGGATGACCACCGACAAGCTCAAGAAGGAACTCGACAGCCTGGTGCGGATACCGGGGGTATCCAATGCCTGGGTGATGCCCATCTCGACGCGCATCGATATGCTGGCAACCGGGATCAAGACGCCGGTGGGCATCAAGGTGGGCGGAGAAGATCTCAAGCAGATTCAGTCCATCGGACAGCAGCTGGAGACGATCCTTGCCGATGTTCCCGGTACTGCGTCGGTCTATTCCGAGCGGGTGGCCGGAGGTCGCTATATCAAGGTTGATATCAACCGCGCTCAGGCGGCGCGCTATGGCCTGAACATTGCCGACGTGCAACAAGTGGTGGCGACCGCTATCGGTGGTCAGAACATCACTCAGACCATCGAGGGCTTGGAGCGCTACCCGGTCAACCTGCGCTACCCACAGGATTACCGGGACTCCCCCGAGCGACTGGCCGAGCTGCCGATCGTGACCGCCAATGGGCAGCGCATCGCTCTAGCCGACGTGGCGGACATCTACGTGGAGGACGGACCACCGGCGATCAAGAGCGAGAACGCACGTCCCAACGGTTGGACCTTCGTGGATATCGAAGGCGTGGATGTCGGTACCTATGTGCAGCGCGCCATGGACGTCGTGGCGGACGAGCTCGATTTGCCCGCCGGTTATTCGGTGACGTGGTCCGGGCAGTATGAATACATGTTGCGTGCCAAAGAGAAGTTGAGCTATGTGGTGCCTCTCACATTGGCAATCATAGTGATCCTGCTCTACATGAGTTTCAAACGCTTCAGTGAGGTAGCCATCATCATGGGCACGCTGCCGCTGGCCATGGTAGGGGCTATCTGGTTGATGTACCTGCTGGGCTATAACTTCTCCGTGGCCGTGGGAGTGGGGTTTATCGCTCTGGCCGGGGTGGCAGTCGAGATCGGAGTGATCATGCTCGTATATCTCAACCAGGCCTATCAGCAGATGCTCGAGGGCTGCCAACACAAGGGAGTACAACCCCGTCGGGAGACTCTTCGCCACGCCGTGCTGCACGGTGCTGCTCTCAGGGTGAGACCGGTAATGATGACATCGGTCTCGACCATTGCCGGTCTTCTGCCACTGATGTACAGCTCCGGCACGGGTTCCGAGGTGGTCAGCCGCATTGCGGCCCCGATGGTGGGGGGGATGTTGAGCGCAGTGATACTGACGCTTCTGGTGTTGCCCTGTGTCTACTACCTGTGGAAATGCCGCCATGTGAATCATGCATAACGTCAGGATCGACAAGGCTGGGTGGCACATTCTAGATACGCGAATGCCGTATCTCGAGGGCTCCCAGCCTAACACGAATCGTCAGTGGTACTTGATGTGAGGTGCACTAGCGATGCCCCCTGGAATTAGGTTGAATTTGCACTTCGTGAGTCAAGATTCAGTTTGTATTCAGGCCATTAGGCTATGCTGGTAGATAAGAAAGCACGCTTGGCTATTTGCTAACCCGCTGGCGTAGCGTCGAGCGATTCATAGAAGCCTGAAGGGCGCGAGGAAATTGCCATGATTGCGTACCCACAGATCGATCCAGTGGCATTTTCCCTCGGACCGGTACAGCTACATTGGTATGGCCTAATGTACGTGGTGGGGCTGACGGCCGCATGGTGGCTGGGGCGGCGGCGAGCGCACCGCCTCGGCTTGACCCATGATGATATCGGCGACCTGATCTTCTATGGCGCTCTGGGCGTCATCATTGGAGGGCGCTTGGGCTATGTGCTGTTCTACGGGCTCGACCAGCTGATAGCCAACCCCCTATGGCTTTTCAAGATTTGGGAAGGGGGCATGAGTTTCCATGGAGGTCTTGCCGGCGTGCTGGTAGCCGCCTGGCTGTTCGCTCGCCGTCACCGCCTGGCCTACCTTCAGCTGACCGATTTCATCGCCCCGCTGGTGCCGATCGGTCTGGGGGCAGGGCGTCTGGGCAACTTCATCAATCACGAGTTGCCGGGGAGGGCCAGCGACGTGCCCTGGGCGATGATCTTCCCTCCCATGCTGGGCTTGGGGCCTGAACCCCGCCATCCATCAGCACTCTACGAGTTTGCCCTGGAGGGTGTGGTGCTGTTTGTCGTGTTGTGGTGGGTGTCACGGAAACCGCAAACTCAAGGGCTTATCTCGGGTCTATTCCTGCTTCTGTATGGCACCTTCCGTTTCATCGTGGAGTTTGTGCGCTTACCCGATCCTCAATTGGGCTTCATCGCCTTTGATTGGCTCACTATGGGACAGTTGTTGACGGTACCAATGTTGGCAGCAGGTGCGTTCCTGGTCACCACTGCATGTCGTAGTCAGCGAACCATGGTTGCTACATCGGACCGATAAGCAAGACAAGTGATATGAGGTATGTCGATAATATTGGAAGAACGTTAACGATATTACAGTACGAGGAGAATTCTCATGGCACACAGAGAGCATCGGTTGGGAGTTTCTGAAACGACCTTGGTGAACCGACACTTAAAGCTTGATTCCAGCGATCTGGATGCGGTGAAAGCGGCTGTTGCAGATATTGATGAGCTATACGGGCTAGACAGTGTTTCGTTCGATGAGAAGAAACTAAAGCTTCACCTGGCCTATGATGCCTCACGTCTCTGCCTCGACTGCGTCGAAGATATTCTCGACAAATATGCGGTCGAAATCAGTCGTGGTTGGTGGAACCGCTTCAAGGAGGAGCATTATCGATTTGTTGACCAAAACATAAAAGATAATGCAAAGAAGGAGCCTTGGAGCTGCCATTGAATGGTATTCACATCTATACGCAAGGCTAGCCTCTATACGCAAGGCTAGCCTCAGGGTAAGCGCTGCAGGAAACTACGCGTGGTCCGCTCGGCTAGGGAGCTTCATGTAGCGTTATTTGCCTTTCTGCTGAATCTTCCCTGGGAGTTTCTTCAGGTTCCGTTGTATGCGGGCATGCCTGTGATGCCACATTGGGAAGCTGTGCAGACTTGTATCCAGGCAGCCCTTGGCGATGTATTGATCACGTTGATGGCGTATTGGTCGGTGGTCGTATGGCATCGACGTCATGACTGGCTTCGGGGCTATGGGGCCAAGGAGTGCGTGGGCTTCGTGCTGGTGGGCGTCGGTATCACGGTGGCGATGGAGTGGCACGCTACGCTATTCAGTCAACGGTGGGAGTATGCGCAGCTGATGCCCCGTGTGCCGTGGTTGGGCACGGGCCTCTCGCCGTTACTACAGTGGTTGATCTTGCCGCCGTTGATGCTGTGGATGGCGCGTCGTCATCGGTTAGGTTCGGAGGTTGTATCCAAAGAAAATAATTGACTATTGGGTAGCGCATAGGTTCTACACTTTGATTTCAATGTATCTAACCACACTCTACCATTTGTCATCTGGTGAGTCTCAGAGCGTCAAGAGGGCTTTCGGTAGGGTCTGGTTTCATTCACCCAGGAGAGAGGTGATGGAGTCTATGGATAGAACGCCACAGTACAAGCAGAATAGCCTCACAAGCAGAATAGCCTCTCACTGGTCGGTGCGATTGCCTTAGGGACCGGGGTCATGATTGGCGCTGGTATTTTTGCTTTGACGGGACAGATGGCCGAGATGACGGGAGTGCTTTTCCCGTTAGCCTTCTTGTCAGCGGCACTAATCGTCTCTTTCAGTGCTTATTCCTACGTGAAAATGTCCAATGCCTATCCGTCAGCTGGTGGTATTGGCATGTACCTCAGCAAGGCTTATGGACCAACTCTGACCACCGCTTTCCATGCGCTTTTAATGTATTTCTCCATGGTGATAGCACAAAGCTTTTTGGCGAGAACCTTTGGGTCCTACACGCTAGAGCTTTTCGATTTTGAGGATAGGTCACTGCTTGTCCCCTTATTGGGTGTTGCGCTGCTGATATCTGCATTTTTACTAAACCTCTCCGCCAACAAGCTGATTCAGGGTGTTGCGTCAGTACTCGGGTTCATAAAAATTGGTGGGATCATCTTGTTCGGGGTCGTCGGTGTCATCATCGCCGACTCGGTCGGCATGGAAACCTCGGCGAGGGATCTCTGTCAGGCTTTCTAGGAGCAACCGCGTTGGGGATCCTGGCCTTCAAGGGGTTCACGACGATCACCAATAGTGGTTCAGAGATAAAAGATCCCCATCGCAACGTCGGCAGGGCGATCATGATCTCGATCGCCCTGTGTGTGGTGATCTATGCGCTGGTGGGCTTCGCTGTCGCCAGTAATCTGTCGCTGAGCGAGATAATCGAAACGAAAGATTATTCGTTGGCGGCTGCTGCCCGTCCTGCGCTGGGGGAGGCCGCCGTCTGGTTCACCGTCATTCTCGCCATGCTGGCCACCGCGGGTGGTATCATTGCCAGTATATTTGCGGTCTCACGCATGTTGGCAATGCTGACGGAAATGGAACTGGTGCCGCATCGTCACTTTCATATGCCAGGCAGTATCCAGAAGCATACCCTGGTTTATACGGTCGTGCTTGGTTTGGTTCTGACGGCTTTCTTTGACCTTAGCCGTATCGCAGCACTTGGTATCATTTTTTACTTGATCATGGATATTGCTGTTCATTGGGGGGGTGTTGCGTCATCTTCGCAAGGAGGTCGGTGCCAACCCAATCGTGCTGGTTATTGCGATACTGCTGGATGCCGTCGTGCTGGCAGGCTTCCTTTGGGTGAAAGCGACGACAGATCCCCTGGTGCTAATCGTCGCAACGATTGTCATGGCGGCTATCTTGATTGCCGAGCGACTCTTTTTGTCTCGTAACGGCGCTTCTAGTTCAAACGATAATACTCATTCTCATTAACTATTAAGGATAAGGATCATGGAGGTTCGGACCTTTGGTGACCTGATTGACTGGACACGGCAGCTGCATGAGCATTTGGCGCGCTGTCTTTCTCACTGTGCCGATCATAATGAAGAAGAGCGTGCCAAGATGCTCCTTAATTATCTGGCAGCTCATGAGCATGAGATGGAGTATGTTGTTGGTGAGTTAAAGAGTAGAGCGGACCCCAAAGCATTGAATACCTATGTATATGATTATCTGGAACACAGGCCGATCCGGACGCATCGGACCTGTGATGCACCCTATGCTGCGCTGGGTTTCAATGAAATCTATCGGGAGATTTTCGACTTCCATGATCAAGTGACAGATCTCTATCGTAACTTGGTTGGCAAGGCGGAGATTCGAGTTGCTTGAATCCCTTCTTGAGCTGGAACAGCATGAAGCGATGCGCCTTGTTCGGCAGACTGGGAGGATGGACGATCTGTAAGAAAATGATGTCTGGATCTGTTATAACTGCCTGATCGCCACCCTCGGCATAACATCTGTCCTGACTGTTCCTAATGTAACGTACCAGAACGGCATCGGCATTGCGTGTCTGGCATCGATGCCGATTGTCCTGTTTTTTATATCTGCTATTCATCTCGGTCGCGCTGATCATGCCCGACATGACGGTGCATCAGGAAGTGCATGCCGAGACAGAGGGCCAGGGGCAGCAGCAGCCAGGCGCCGCTGCTCAGTGATTGCCCGCCCCACATGAACAGCAGCACGGCGCCTCCCATCAGCACCACGCAGGCGGTCATCATCCATTTATGGAGTGCCGCGGTAGGGGAAGACGGCTCTTTCTGTGATTCGGCCTCTCCCGAGGGGGGCTTGGTGGATTCTGGTCGTTTCATGAGCGGTCGCCTTTGGCTTGGACCGATGGGGTGGCAGTGGAAGGCTCTCCGCGGGGCTGCTCACGGGCGTAACGCCGCTTGAGCAGCAGCGAGTTGCCGATCACCGAGAGGGAGCTGGTGGTCATGGCGATGACGCCGATCATCGGGTGCAACAGGCCGATGGCGGCGATGGGGATGGCGGCCACGTTATAGGCGCTGGCCCAGATCAGGTTCTGGACGATCTTGGCGAAGGTGGCTCGCGAGAGGTGCATGGCGTCCACCACGGCGGTGAGCTCGCCGCGTACCAGGGTCACGTCCGCCGCCTCGATGGCCACGTCGGCCCCGGCACCGATGGCGATGCCCACGTTGGCCTGCTTCAGTGCCGCGGCGTCGTTGATGCCGTCGCCGACCATGGCCACGTGGTTGCCGTGTTGTTCCTGCAGCGCGCGGATGGCATCAACCTTGCCTTCCGGCAGCACACCGGCCTGGACCTCGTCGATGCCCACCTCTTCAGCCACGGCGCGGGCGGCGCGTTCGTTGTCGCCGGTGATCATCACCACGTGCAGACCGAGATCATGCATGCCGCGGATGGCCTCCACCGACTCCTGCTTGAGGGTGTCGGCCACGGCCACTAGGCCGAGTGCCTGGCCGTCGGCGGCGACGATTACCACGGTGCGGCCCTTGCCCTCGAGCTCGCCCATGGCGTCATCCAGGGCCTCGAGGCCGGTCACGCCTTCCTCTTCCAGCAACCGGCGATTGCCGATCAGCACCACTTCGTCGCCCACCTTGCCCGAGACACCGCGCGCACCGGTGGAACGGAACTCGCTGACCTCGCCGGGTTTCACATCGCGCTCCCGGGCACCATCGACGATAGCCCGGGCGATGGGGTGCTCCGAGGCGTTCTCCACGCTCGCCGCCAGGGTGAGCAGGCGGTTTTCGTCGGCGCCTTCGGCGACGACGGCCTCGGTGAGTTTTGGTTCGCCGCGGGTGATGGTGCCGGTCTTGTCGAGCACCATCACTTTGACGTCCTTGAAGGTCTGGATCGCTTCGCCGGAGCGGATCAGGATGCCACGCTCGGCACCGATGCCGGAGCCGACCATCAGCGCCGTGGGGGTGGCCAGGCCCAGCGCGCATGGACAGGCGATGACTAGCACTGCGATGGCGGCGAGAATCGCCAGCACCGGCGTGGCGGCCTCGGGGTTCACCCAGGGCAGGAAGGTCGCACCCCAGTCGAGTATCGGTCGCAGGGCATCCGGGAATAGCGCCCAGGCCACCAGGCTGGCCAGAGCGATGGCCAGCACCGCCGGTACGAAGCGGCCGGTCATGCGATCGGCGAATTCCTGGATCGGTACCCGCGAGCCCTGAGCCTGGTCGATCAGCCGCACCACTTGGGAGAGGAAGGTATCGCCGCCGACGCGGGTCGCCTTGACCCGCAAGCGTCCCTCCTTGTTGATGGTGGCACCGATCACGCTGTCCCCGGTGCTCTTGTAGACCGGTATCGACTCGCCGGTGGCGATGGACTCGTCGAGATGGCTCTCGCCCTCGACCACCTCGCCGTCGGTGGGGATCTTGTCGCCGGGGCGCACGACCATGATGTCGCCCGGGGCCAGCTCCTTCACCGCCACCTCGACTTCCTCGCCATCGCGCTCGACGCGTGCTGTCTTGGCACCCAGGGTCATTAGGCGGCGGATGGCCTGGGAGGCGCGTCCCTTGGCGAGTGCCTCCAGGTAACGGCCCAGCAGGTGGAAGGTCATGATGGTGGCGGCCATCTCGATGAATGAGGTCATGGGGTAGACGAAGCCGACTAGGCCGATCAAGTAGGGCGGCAGGCTGCCCATGGAGATCAGCACGTCCATGTTGAAGGTGCCGTTCTTCAGCGAGCGCCAGGTCGACTTGTGGGTGGCGATACCGCCATAGAGAAACACCACCGGGAAGGCCAGCACGGCGATGATGGCCAGGTAGCCGGGAATCGGCTGCCAGAACATGTGCGGCATCATCAGCAGCATGATCAGGGTGGTGGGTACCGCAGCGATGATCAGCCGCTTGCGGGCCTGGGAAAGATAGGCCTCCTCGATCTCGGCGTCGCTGTCGGCATCCTCCGCCTCGTCGGCCTGCACGGCGGCCACCTCATAGCCGGCCCCTTCCACGGCGCGCTTGAGCGCATCGCCATCGGGGCCATCGGCGGCAATACTCACAGAGACGCGATGGCTGGCGATATTGGTGTCGATTGATTCGATACCCTCGAGCCGCTCCAGGGTACTGCGGATGATGCCGGCGCAGTGGTCCGAGCCCATGCCGGGAACGGTCAGGCGGACCTGTTGCATGCCGGTACCACCACTGACGGCGGCCACGTCATAGCCGGCGCCTTCGACGGCTTCCTTCAAGGTGTCGCCGTCGGGCCCGCCTGCTTCGATGGTCACGCTGACATGGTGGTTGGCGATATTGGTCTGGATCTCGCCCACGCCATCGAGGCGTTCCAGCGTCTTGCGCACGATGCCGGCACAGTGGTCACTGCCCATGCCGGGGACCGTCAGGGTGATCGTGTTGGGGGGTGAATCGCTCATCGCTTGTCTCCTGCGGGCGTTGCCGAGTGGACGGCCAACAATGGCCGTCCTGTTGCCTGAGTCTGTGACACTCCCGGTCAGTGATGGGCCTCGTGGTCCTCGGGGTCGACGTCACTCTCAGGGGTGGCCTGCTGAAGCTGCTGGCGTTGCTCGTCGGTGAGCAGGTCGTTCATGGTATTTTCCAGACGCACCCTCTCGGCCATCATCTCGCCGTGAAGCTCGGCCATCCGACCGTGCAGGGCCTGGACCTCCTCAGGATCGGGGCGCTCGCCGCGCATCTCCGCCATCAGGTCCTCGCGTAGGTTCATCAGGCGGCCCATGCGCTCGAACTGGGCGGGGCGATGCTCCTGCATCAGCGCGCGCATCTCGTCGTGCTGCTCCGGGTCGAGCACCTCCCGCATCATGCCCATGCCGGCGCCTCCCATCATCGGGCAGGTCATCATCCCGCCACCCATCATGCCTTTCATCATGCCGGGCCCCATGCCGCCCTGGCCGCCACCTCATCCATTCCCCCCATCCATGCC
>NZ_LVIA01000045.1:0-25107 GCF_001596805.1 Halomonas sp. KX33721
AGGCCTGAAGCGAATTTCGCTGTGGTGCCGAGCCAACCGCCACCTGCCCCTGCGTGATCAGCACCGCCAACTCTGTCGAAAGGTTATGGGGCACTATGCGTACTACGGGATAACCCACAACATCGAGTCTCTGCAACGCTTCCAATACAGGGTTCAGACAACCTGGATCAAGTGGCTCAGGAGGCGATCACAGAGAGGATGGTTCCCGTGGGAGAAGGCAAGGCAACTGTTGCTGACACTCCCGTTACCGCGAGCGAGAATCGTGCACCGAGCGTCCTTCGTGTGAACCTGACGGTTGAGGAGCCGAGTGCGTCAATCGCGCACGCTCGGATCTGTGGGGGGCCGGAACGAGCAATCGTCCGGTCTACCCGACCAATAACTCCGGAGGCTCTTCAGCGGGCGGGGTGTGGTGTCCTTGGCCACGGAGGGGGCGGGCTCTACGGCCTTTTCCCTGGCACGCCGCCGCTTGGGCATGACGACGTAGATGAAGATCAACGCGGCCACCACGCCCAGTAACAAGGAGGCGAAAGCCAGCAGTACGGGAAGAGAAGTCATATCCATGGAGTGAATCCCTGTTGTCCGTTAACGCCTAGCGCTATTCAACCGCCAGATGGAAGCATTGAGCGCCATAGACGGCCAGGCTGGCACCGCGCAGAGGCGCATCTTCGGTCATATAGACCCGCCAGCCGTCGGGGGCGAAAGCGTGCCTCGTCACGGCGGCGGCTCCCACCAGCAGTAGCGAGACGAGCAGCGCCAGCAAAGAGCCGAACATGAGCGACCTATCCAGCAGTAGGGATATCGCGTTAAAACGATAGAATCAACAGATTAACAGTGTTTCACGCGTTCAAGGCATAAAAAAAGCACCACCTGAGTGATGCTTTTCATGCTTAAGGGTTCCCCCAAGTGGGGAAACCCTGAACACGTGTTGGCCTGAAAAGTTTAGCCGATACGGTCGTAACCGTTATTCAGGAAAGGATAATCGGTGTAGCCCTTTTCGTCGCCGCCATAGAACGTTTCATGGTTCGGCTCGGTGAGCGGGGCGTTCACACGGAAGCGTTCCGGCAAATCGGGGTTGGCGATGTAGGGGCGGCCAAAGGCCACGGCATCGGCGGTGTTTTCCTTGATGCGCGCTTCGGCACGCTCGGCGTCGTAGTTGCCGCAATAGATCAGGCTGCCGCTAAAGCGCTCGCGCATCTGCTCGCGGAAACCATCGGGGAAAGTGATATCGCCACCTGCCCAGTTGGGCTCGTTCAGGTGCAGGTAGGCCAGGCCGCGCTTGGAGAGCTCTTCGGCCATGTAGAACGCCATGGCTTCCGGTTCGTCGTCGGTCAAGCCAAACAGCTCGATGAACGGCGTCATACGAATGCCGACACGCTCAGCACCAAACACTTCCACGACCGCATCGACCACTTCCAGCGGGAAGCGGGCACGGTTTTCCAGCGAGCCGCCGTACTGGTCGGTACGCTGGTTGGTGCCGGTGGCTAGGAACTGGTTCAGCAGGTAAGCGTTGGCAGCGTGGACTTCGACCATATCGAAACCCGCGCGCTTGGCGCGGATGGCCGCTTGACGGTAGTCATCCACAATGCCAGGAATCTCGTCGGTTTCCAGCGCACGGGGCGTGCTGGTGGGGTGCTGACCAGCGGTGCCGTCTTCAAATTCAACAAAGCACTGAGCGCCTTCACCTTTCAACGCGCTGGGAGCTACCGGCTGCTGGCCGTTGGGCTGCACCATTTCATGGGAAACACGGCCCACGTGCCACAGCTGAAGAGCAATACGACCACCCTTGGCGTGAACCGCATTCACGACGCCTTTCCAGCCTGTTTCTTGCTCATCGGTCCAAATGCCGGGCGTGTACACATAACCACGGGCAGTGGGAGAGATGTTAGTGGCTTCGCTAATGATCAGGCCCGCACCGGCACGCTGGCCGTAATAAGCTTCCTGCATCTTGCCCGGCACGCTATCTGGCGTGCGCGAACGGGTCAGTGGTGCCATGATGATACGGTTAGGAACCGTCAGGCTACCGAGCGTGGTGGGGGTAAACAGCGTCTCGTACGCCATAGGGAAAAACTCCTTTGCAGCAGTGGGTATCATCGTGGCAAACAGAATAGACCAGTTTACTAGTGAGCGCCAACAACGATGCTATGCCCTAGTTAATGGGGACGGACGAGCAAAACAAAACCCCGCCGAGTAAATGAGGCGGGGTTGAGGAGGGGGCAAGGCGGTGGAGAGTGACTCTGGTGAGGTCTTTCATCGCAGAATTGCATTTGCCAGCACCGTTCTACATCATGAGGTTAACTTAAACATGATAGGGGCTAACGCGTGCGCTATGACGGCAACCAAACGCCCGAGCAAGCGGCTCGGGACAAGATAGATAAGCGCTTGCGGGCATGCGGTTGGCACGTTCAAGATAAGGATACACTCGATTTTAATGCGGGTTTGGGCATCGCCGTACGCGAGTATCAGACGTCGATTGGCCCAGCCGACTATGTACTGTTTGTTGATCGGCAAGCGGTTGGCATTATCGAAGCCAAGCCCGATAGCTGGGGTGCGTGGCTAACCTCGGTGGAAGAGCAGTCGGCAGGTTATGCCAATGCCAAGTTAAAATGGGTGACGCTCAATGAGTCACTTCCTTTTATCTACGAGTGCACGGGGCAGGTGACACGCTTTACCAGTACTCAAGACCCGGTACCTCGTTCACGAGAAGTGTTTAGCTTTCATCGGCCAGAAACGCTGAGCATATGGTTACAAGCTCCACACTCTTTTCGCTCTGGCCTTGCCTCGCTTCCTTCGCTCAATCATGAAGGTTTGCGCGACTGTCAGATTACGGCCATTACCAACCTAGAAGCTTCACTCAAGGCAGACAAACCCCGTGCACTTGTACAGATGGCGACAGGGTCAGGCAAAACATTCACCGCCATCACTCAGGCGTACCGACTGCTAAAACATGCGGGAGCGCGCCGCATTCTATTTCTGGTTGATACCAAGAACCTGGGCGAACAGGCCGAGCAAGAATTTATGGCGTTCATCCCCAACGATGACAACCGCAAATTCACTGAGCTTTATAACGTTCAACGGCTCAACTCGCCTTCTATCGCAAGCGATAACCAGGTTGTAATCTCGACGATCCAGCGCATGTACGCCACACTCAAGGGTGAAGAAT
The DNA here is from genome assembly GCF_001596805.1 of Halomonas sp. KX33721. Taxonomy (NCBI): domain Bacteria; kingdom Pseudomonadati; phylum Pseudomonadota; class Gammaproteobacteria; order Oceanospirillales; family Halomonadaceae; genus Halomonas; species Halomonas sp. KX33721. The sequence goes on from NZ_LVIA01000045.1 coordinate 3,161, forward strand.
TAAGCGAAGGGGCGGAAGAAGAGCATCCCGCTGAACACACATGGCGACCCAAGGAGCCGGTGCCGGTTGTTTACAACCCTAAGCTGCCACCGGAATACTTCGATGTTGTCGTCATCGACGAATGCCACCGCTCTATCTACAACTTATGGCGTCAGGTGATTGAGTATTTTGATTCCTACCTGATTGGCCTCACCGCGACGCCGGATAACCGCACTTACGGCTTCTTTCAGAAAAATGTAGTTAGCGAATACACCCATGAAAATGCCGTTGCTGACAAGGTTAACGTGGGCAACGACGTCTATCTGATCGAGACGGAAATCACTCAGAAGGGTGAAACGCTCAAGCCGGAACAATTGATCGAAAAACGCCAACGCGATACCCGCGCTAAACGCTGGGAAACCCAGGACGACGAGCTAGCCTACGCAGCGACCCAGCTCGACCGTTCTGTCGTTAACCCTGATCAGATCCGCACCGTAATTCGTGCTTTCCACGATAAGTGGCCCGAGATATTCCCTGGCCGCAAGGAACTGCCTAAAACGCTGATCTTTGCCAAAACGGATAGCCATGCCGACGATATCATCCAAACCGTCCGCCAGGAGTTTAACGAAGGCAACGACTTCTGTCGCAAGATCACCAACGGCGCAAAGAATCCGAAATCTTCGCTCTCGGCCTTCCGTAATGACTACTACCCGCGCATCGCGGTGACCGTAGATATGATCGCCACCGGCACCGATGTGAAGCCACTTGAATGCTTGATGTTCATGCGCGACGTAAAATCGAAAAACTACTTCGAGCAGATGAAAGGGCGTGGCACCCGTGTGATGAAAGCCGATGATCTTCAAAAGGTGTCGCCTTCCGCTCAAGCCAAAACCCACTATGTGATTGTGGATGCGGTAGGTGTGACCAAATCACTTAAAACCGCCAGTCAGCCTTTAGATTCCAAGCCCTCTATCCCGTTTAAAGATCTCGCCATGGGGCTGATGATGGGCGACCGTTCCGAAGAGACGGTGAGTTCGCTAGCAGCTCGACTGGCACGGCTCGATCACAAGTTAAGCGCTGACGACCATCAGAAAATTACTGCGGAAGCAGGCACTTCGCTTGCCGCCATTGTGAGTGACTTATTCAATGCCATCGACCCCGACAAAGTAGAGGCTGATGCCAAAGCCGCTGGCCACCCAGAGCCTGATGATGCTGCCATGCAAACAGCTCGGGAAGTGCGCATCAAACAGGCGGCCAACATATTCACTGGCCCGCTGATTAACTTGATGGATACCGTCCGTCGCGATAACGAACAGACCATCGACCACGAAAATCTTGATACACTACTGCGCACCGAATGGGCTGGCAGTGTGGCGGAAAACGCACAACAGATTACCCGGGAGTTCGAGGCGTATCTTGATGAAAACCGCGACCAGATAGAGGCGCTGACCATCTATTTCAACACCCCCGCTCGCCGCTCAGAAGTCACCTACGCGATGATCAAGGACGTGCTGCAGAAGCTTACCAATGATCGCCCGCGACTGGCACCACTGACCGTGTGGCAGGCCTATGCACACTTGGATGAGTATAAAGGCAGCAACCCTGCCAGCGATCTTACCGCGCTCGTGGCACTCATTCGCCGAGTAACGGGGCTGGACGCGACGCTGACGCCACACACTGAGCGGGTGCGGCGCAACTTCCAGAACTGGGTGTTGAACCGCCATGCAGGTCACGGCGAAAAATTCACTGAAGAACAGATGGAGTGGCTACGTATGATCCGCGACCACCTCGCCACCTCATTTACCATCGAACGCGACGATCTCGATATGGCCCCGTTTGACAGCCGGGGTGGCCTGGGGCAAATGTACGCCCTCTTTGGCGATAATATGGACGATATGATGACTGAAATTAATAAGGCGCTCTCGGCATGAGAGGTTTACCAGCCACCTGGATTACCGCAGCAATCGCTGAGCTAGTAGTGCCACAAGATAATGGAAATCCATTCCAACAAGGTTGGAGTCCACAGTGCGAGAGCCGCCCTGCAGATGACAGCGAATGGGGTGTTGTCAAAACCACCGCTATTCAGCACGGGGAGTTTCGGGCCGATGAAAATAAGGCGCTACCCAAGAAGCTGGATCCGCGCCCTCAGATCGAGATAAAGCCCGGGGATATACTTATGACGTGCGCGGGGCCGCGTAATCGATGCGGCGTGGCCTGCCTTGTCGAAAACACTAGGCCTCGGCTCATGATGTCAGGGAAGATGTATCGTTTCCGACCTCACCCAGAGATTTTAGACGCAAGGTATCTGTCTTACTTCATTCGGCGGCACGATACTCAGCTCCGCATTGATGCGATGAAGACGGGAATTAATGATAGCGGCTTGAATTTGACACACTCGCGCTTCGGGCAACTCCCAGTCGTAGTCCCTCCAGTCCACGAGCAACAACGCATCGTAGAAAAAATCGAAACGCTTTTTGACGAGATCGACAAGGGCGTCGAGAGTCTGCAAGCAGCAAAAAACACCCTCGGCCTCTATCGTCAGTCATTGCTGAAATCCGCCTTTGAAGGCCGCCTCACCGCTGACTGGCGTGAAAAAAATGCCGACAAGCTGGAAGATACTGAAACGTTGCTTGCCCGCATTCAGGCTGAGCGTGAAACTCGTTATAAAGCTGCGTTGGACGACTGGCAAGAGGCTCTCGCCGACTGGCGCGCTGGTTGCGAATTCGGCAAGAAGCCTGCGAAGCCGAAGCGGTTACAGGAAATCGACACCAAGACTATTCAAATTGATGAAAAAGCTTGGGTGGTGATACCTTTAGGTAGTTTGATCGGAGGGGTTCAGCAGGGCTGGAGCCCAAAATGTGATGGCAATCAAGCGGTTGGGGAAGACGACTGGTCAGTTGTGAAGACCACCGCAGTTCAACATCTTAAATACAGTGACACTGAGCTTAAACGCCTTCCTGATCACTTCAAACCAAGGCCGGAAATTGAGATTCAAGTTGGCGATTTTCTGATGACCAGAAAAGGACCAAGGGTTCGTACGGGTGTCGTCTGCCTCGTCAGAAAAACACGGTATCGCATAATGCTATGCGATACCGTGTATAGGTTTCGCTGCGATGAAACAGTAATTGCTCCGCATTTGCTTGAATATGCGCTCAACTCCCCAGACACTTTGCGCGAGATCGACGCGCTGAAATCGGGGATTTCAGATAGTGGCATCTCTTTAAATCATGGAAAGATCAAGTCGGTGGGCATTTCTTTCCCGCTCAATCATGCCGAACAAGCCGAAATCATCTGCCTCCTGGACGAAAAGCTTGATGCGGCCGATGCTCTGGAAGCCGATATAGACGCAGCGCTCATCCGTTCTAGCGTTCTGCGCCAATCTATTCTGAAAAAAGCGTTTTCTGGCCAGTTAGTGCCACAAGACCCCAAGGATGAGCCGGCTAGCGAGTTGCTGGCACGTATTAAGGCGGAGAAAGCTGCAGACCAGGGTGCACGTAAGCCAAGCTCGAAGCGTAGACGTAACGCTGCCCAAAAGGCATCTGCATGATCGAAGTCGTCGAGAACCTAGTGCTTTCAAGGTACACTCATGCTGTATCAAGGAGGGCAATCTCATGGCCAGTGCAAATCAATTAAAAGCGTTACTTCAGTCGCATCTGGAGGGCAATGACTCGCGCTTTTATTCTGTGGCAATGCAGGTGGCAGCGCACGAAGCAAAGCTGGGCCATGGGAAACTGGCTGAAGAAATTCGCTCCCTTGTCGACCAGGCCAAATCTCGTCGACATATAGCCTCTGAAGGCAAAACCGTTCCCATCAGCAAGCCACGGGGAGAATTAGCTAACCTGCTCAGCGTGAGCTATCCCAAATCGCGCCTAGTCGATATGGTGTTAGATGAGGACTTGGAACAGCAGTTACATCGCATTATTCGCGAGCAGAAGCATGCGGCCGAAATCCTCTCGCATGGTTTGCAGCCAAGACGAAAAATACTGCTGGTTGGGCCGCCTGGAACCGGCAAAACGATGACTGCTTCGGTTCTGGCGGGTGAGCTTGGCCTTCCTCTTTTTCAAGTTAGGCTTGATGGCCTGATCACCAAGTTCATGGGTGAAACAGCAGCCAAGCTGAGACAAATCTTTGAATCGACCCATCAGACCCGAGGCGTGTATTTTTTTGATGAGTTTGATGCTATTGGTTCCCAGCGAGGCTTAGCAAATGATGTTGGTGAAGTTCGGCGGATATTGAATAGCTTTTTGCAAATGATCGAACAAGATGACTCGCACAGCCTCATCATTGGTGCCACTAACCATCCAGATATTTTAGATAACGCGCTGTTTCGTCGGTTTGATGATCTGCTGCATTACGAGCTTCCCGACGAAGTGCACATCGCCAGCATATTAAAATCGCGCTTACACCGTTTGGCGGTAAAAAATACTTCATGGAAGCGCTTGGCATCGAAAGCGCTGGGCCTTAGTTATGCCGAATTGGCCCGAGCGGCGGATGAAGTCTTGAAAACGGCCTTGATTGAACGTGCTGAAAAAATTCATGAAAAAGATATATCCCATGCGTTGGAAGAGCGTCGGCAACTTTCCAATCGGTTGAATAAAATAAGCTGAAGTTAAGGACATCGCATGCCGGATAACGAGAGGAAGAACCGCCCACACTTCATTTTTCAGAATAATGGTCAAACAGAACGCTTTGTATCGCCCCCTTCAGGTGGCGGTGGTAGCGACACTCCACCCAGAGATCGACAAACGCATGGCAGTGCGCTGTTACACAAGCTTCAGCAATTAACACCGGTCTTGGAAGGCGCCGTAGAGCAGCAGCATCAAGCCGGTATTGATGAGGGGGTGGGTCTTCAAATTGAATTTGAAAGCTTTCCCGATGTTGAGCTGGCCTTTGAATCCCTTGCGCGCGAGTCTTCGGGCATTGAGCTTCGCAACGTCAGACAAGATGGCAGCAAGACGTTTGCCACTGTATTTGTGCCCGATGGAAAACTCGATTTTTTTGAAAAGCGTATCAGCGCTTATCTTGATCAAAGCAAAGATAATAAGAGTGGCCCAGCGCATAGTAAGTTGATTAATGCAATTTCCGAAATTCGTGCTGCAACCCTGCATGCCTTATGGACAGATACCCCGGATGCCATGCCAAAAGCCGATGCTGAGGAGCTTTGGTGGGAAGTTTGGCTGCCAACAAGGGGTGATGATAGGCAGGCGGTTATCAATCAATTCAGGCAGACGGCCGTTGGCCTGAACTTCCGCTTGGCACCGGGGGAGTTATATTTCCCCGAACGGTCAGTGTTACTTATGTATGGCTCAGTAGGACAGATGAAACGATCGATGCTGACGTTGAACAGCATCGCTGAATTGCGGCGTGCCAAAGAAACGGCAGAATTCTTTGATTCTATTCCTCCTGGTGAGCAACCAGAGTGGGCTGATGATCTAGTTGCTAGGCTTACAGTGCCAGCTGAACATAGAGATGTGCCTTATGTATGCCTGTTAGATACCGGCGTTAATAATGGTCATCCGTTGCTCCGGTACTTTGTTTCTGATGCTGATCAACATAGTGTGGAGCCAGTCTGGGGCATTGATGATGCTGATGGGCATGGCACAGGTATGGCGGGTATTGCCGTTTTAGGTAATTTAGCCGATGTCTTATCTGCTCAACATCCGGTCTCGATTTCCCATCGTCTCGAATCGGTGAAATTGATTCCGCACGATGGTTATAACGGCGGCGATGCCCAACACCACGGTTACCTGACGGCGGAAGCAGTGGGTCGCCCCGCTGTGACAGCACCACACCGGAAGCGCGTTTTTAGTATGGCCATTACGGCTAAAGATAATCGCGACCGAGGTCGCCCGTCTGCATGGTCAGCTGCGCTAGATAGACTTGCTTATGATGTTGACGAACAGGGCGAAACGCCTAGATTGTTTGTCGTTTCGGCCGGAAACATTAAAGACCCGAATGCCTGGATGGAATACCCAGATAGCAATTCTTCTGATGCGATACATGATCCTGCGCAAGCGTGGAATGTTTTGACAGTGGGTGCTATGACCCAATTGGTCAGAATTACAGAGCCGGATACTGAACATTACACGCCCATTGCCGAAGAGGGGGGATTAAGCCCTTTCAGCACCACTTCTCAAACTTGGCAGCCACATTGGCCCCTAAAGCCAGATGTGGTGTTCGAAGGAGGAAATGCTGCAAAAGATGGCTTAGGTGCCGCATGGATGACAAGCTTAAGCTTGCTGACCACTCATGCTCATCCGAATGAGCGCTTATTCACTTCAGCGAATGCGACCAGTGCTGCCTCTGCACTTTGTGCAAGGATGGCGGCCCAGTTAATGGCCCGTTATCCTGAGCTTTGGCCGGAAACCGTGCGTGGCCTCATTGTGCATTCAGCACAATGGACCGACGCAATGAAACGCATGTTCTTACCCGCTCGGGGCGTTCCTTCCAAGGCACAAATGACCCAGTTGGTAAGACACTGTGGTTTCGGCGAACCGAATGTGGAACGAGCGCTTTGGAGCGCAAACAACTCACTAACAATGATTTGTGAAGAATCGCTTCGCCCATTCAAGCGCGAAGATGGAAAAGAACCAAAGCTAAGGGACATGAACCTTCATCGTCTTCCCTGGCCATTGGATGAGCTTGAAGCACTGGGCGAAACGCTAGTTGAAATGAGAGTGACGCTTTCATATTTCATTGAGCCTAACCCCTCTGCGCGCGGTGTTACCTCGCGTTATCGATATGAATCTCACGGCCTTCGTTTTGATGTAAAACGCCCCCTGGAGAGTGAAGATGATTTCAGGGCGCGCATCAACGCAGCGGCTAGAGACGATGAGGCGCGCATTACAAAAAGCGATAACGATCCTTCTTGGGTAATCGGTAAAAAGAATCGGCATAAAGGCTCAATGCATTCTGATATCTGGAAAGGCAGTGCGGCCGATTTGGCCAGCCGAGGTGCTATTGCGGTTTATCCTTCATTGGGGTGGTGGAAAACAAGGCCTGTACTCGAACGATACGACCAACGAGTGCGATATTCGCTTATTGTTTCGATAAGTGCCCCTGGGGTTGATATCGACTTGTACACTCCGGTGGCAAGCCAAATTGGTATGACAGTTGTTATTGAATAAGCGGTGTTGAAGCTACTGAACAAGCAGGGACTAAGCAGGGGCTAAGTAAGGATCAAGTAGATATGCTCTTATATTGTGTGACCCTACCATGTATTTGATGCACACCATGGGGCATATCAACCGTTCAAAACCCCACGCGGCTGCGCTGAATCCACTGCTTGATTCGGGATTGATTGAAATGACACAACCTGACTCGCCACGTAGCCCCACACAAAAATATCGATTAACCGATCTAGGCAAGCAAGTGCTTGCACCCAAGGATACGCACTAATGAACACTGCCCCCATTATTTCCAAGGTCTGGAGTTTTTGCACCACGCTGCGCGACGACGGTGTGGGCTATGGCGATTATTTGGAACAGCTGACTTATCTCATCTTCCTCAAGATGGCGGATGAATACGCCAAGCCGCCTTACAATCGCCATGTGGGCATTCCCGAAGGATACGACTGGGCGAGCCTGACACGCTTGCGCGGCGCGGAACTAGAAGTGCATTACGTCACTCTGCTGCGCAAGTTGGGCGAACAGAAAGGCATGCTGGGTCAGATATTTACCAAGGCGCAAAATAAGATCACTGACCCAGCCAAGCTGTACCGTCTGATCGATATGGTAGACGGCACGAAATGGGTGATGTTAGGCGCTGATGTGAAGGGCGATATCTATGAAGGCCTGCTGGAACGCAATGCCGAAGACACCAAATCTGGAGCGGGCCAATATTTCACTCCTCGTGCTTTGATTCGCGCGATAGTGGAATGCGTTCGCCCTGAGCCTGGCAAAACAATCGCCGATCCCGCATGTGGCACCGGTGGCTTTTTTCTGGCAGCTCATGACTTCCTGACTAACTCTGAAAATTATGCCCTGGACAAGGATCAGAAGAGCTTTCTCAAACACTCGACCTTTTTTGGTAACGAAATTGTTGCGGGCACTCGTAGGCTCTGCCTGATGAACATGTTCTTGCATGGGATCGGTGAAATTACCGGCGAATCGCTGGTATCTCCCGCCGATGCACTAGTATCACCATCTGATGAAACCTTTGATTACGTATTGGCGAACCCACCATTCGGCAAGAAAAGCTCAATGAGTTTCACCAATGCCGAAGGCGAGCAGACATCTGAGGAGCTCAACTACAATCGTCAGGATTTCTGGGCGTCCACCTCGAACAAGCAGCTTAATTTTGTTCAGCACATTCGTACGATGCTAAAAACGACGGGTAGAGCAGCCGTTGTGGTGCCTGATAACGTGCTGTTTGAAGGCGGTGCAGGCGAAACGATTCGCCGCAAGCTACTTCAAACCACAGATCTGCACACCATTTTGCGGTTACCGACCGGTATTTTCTACGCGCAGGGGGTTAAGGCGAACGTTCTTTTCTTCGATAACCGTCCTGCTAGCCCTGACCCGCAAACTTCCAAGGTCTGGTATTACGATTACCGAACCAATGTGCATCACACGCTGAAGCAGAAGCCTCTTACCTACACTCATTTAGAAGATTTTATTGCCTGTTACCACACCAGCAATCGCCATGAACGAACGCCCACCTGGAGCGAAGAAACGTCAGCTGGACGGTGGCGCGCTTTTGATCGAGAAGAGTTATTGGCGAGAGATAAAGCGAGCCTTGATATCTTCTGGCTTCGCGATGCCTCAATGACGGATCTGGAAAATTTGCCAGAGCCTGAGGTATTAGCAGAGGAGATTATGGAAAACCTGCGCTCAGCGTTGGCAAGCTTCGAAACTGTGAACGAATAGAAGGTAACTGGTCAGAGGTGAGTTACTTCCATTTCGCCCAAGGCCAGCGACGCTTAACCGGCGTATCGATTTGGCTAATGGCGCTGGTGAGCGGCAGCATGATCGCGCTGAGTTGGCGGTGGCAGACGGCGCTGCTGAGTACGCCGGGACACTGTTTGAGCAGCAGGTCGCACTGTTGGGAGGCGATGAATAGCTGCTCCACGACCGCAGGCGCGAACAGCGGCTTGGCCTGCTGGCAGCAGCGGGTCAGCTCGCGGGAGAGCATTGAGAGCATGCTGGTGTCTAGCCAGCAGGGCAGCGGATCTTCTAGCCGTCCGGCAATCGAGTGCTGAACGGCTTCAAACGATGTGCGTAAAAACAGCAGGGTTTGACGAAGCTGGCGCTGTTCACTGGTCATGTGACGTCCCTTTACCTCAACGGCTCTTTATCTACCAATGTGCTGGCTAAAAAGAGAGTGTTTCTCATTTGCATCTTTTGGAGAAGATAGCCTTACTCAATCGCGGTGTCAATTACAGGCTATGAACAAATGAGGAGTGGCGGTACCGTCCACGCCTAGCGGCTGAGCAGATACACCCCCTGCAGGAAGTAAAACACGCCAATGCCGGTCACGATCCAGCGGGTCCAGGTGCGGAAGTTGGCGTCGGTCAGGCGGTGCAGAATCCGTGTGCCGGTTTGCGTGCCCAGCATGGCAAACGGCGCGGCCAGTAGCACGATGCTCCACTCACCCGCGCTGAGCGCCAGGGCGGCGCCTACATAGAAAAGAATTTTGATGGAGTGGGCGACCACTTGAATCATGGCCTTGGTGGCCACGACCTGGCGGCGGTCCATCTGCGAGCGCACGAAGAAGATATCGATCAGCGGGCCGGATACCCCGGCGGCAATCGTGAGGCCGCCTGAGGCGATGCCGCAGCAAAACGCGTGGCTGGCGCGATGGGCGTCTAGCTGGAACCAATGCCTGGGCGTCCAGACCAAAATCGGCAGCAGCCCGATCAATAAGGAAACGGTGGCCGCATTGGGCGTGTAGTTAAACAGCAGCAGAAGCCCCGCCGCGCTGAGCACGCCCAAGGCCATCAGCGCCACAATGCGCCACACGATAAAGCGCCGCGACAGCCACGCCCGAGAGGCATTGGACGTTAACTGGATAACGCCATGCACGGCCATGGCAGTACTGGCGGGGAATATCACCAGCAGGAACCACAGCAACACCAGCCCGCCCGCCATACCAAATACGCCGGAGAGCATGGAAGTGAAAAACACCACGCCGACAAAGGCGAATCCCATTAACAGTGTCATGAAAGACGCCCTCAGCTACGACAGAATGGCCACACCTGATAGAACTTGCGGCACTGGAACTCTGCCTGGCAACTGTTGAGCTGGGCCTGGTAGCGGCTGGAGAGGCTCGCCACTTGGCGGCCTGCGTTGAGCACCTGGGGTTTACTGCGATAAGTGCCTCGCTGATAGCCGCCTGCGCCCTCGTGGTAGGCGTAATAGAGGTGCTCAGGATTGTTGAGCGAAATGCCCGTTTGCGCGCGAGTGCGGGCGTTGTACCAGCCAATGAAATCGGTGGCGTGTTTCATATGCGTGCGCCGGGCAAATAGGCTGCCCGCTTGGTCTTCGTACTCGCCCCACACCGGGTCTTGAGCTTGGGCGTAGCCTTTGGCGGAAGAGGGGCGCGGGCCGGGAATAAAGCCAAGGTAGTATTTGCGGTCTGGGCGCACGTGGCTGCGAAACGAGGACTCCCGCTGAATAAACGCCATTTGGGTGGCGATGGGCGTTCCCCACTTCTCTTCAGACGCTTGCGCGTAGTCGTACCAGCTCGGCTGCTCGCGGAAAATCTCGCAGATATTGGTCTGATCCTCCGGTGGGCTGGGCGCAAAGGTCGCGCACCCAGAGAGCAGCAGTAGGGCAGCGACGGTCAGCCATCCGCGGAGCGAAGCGGTAGAAGCAGCAGAGAAAGTAGAGACCCAAACGCTATCAACAGGGCGATGCATAGGACGGTCCTTGTGGATAAGTCATGTTAGTTTCGTGTTGTTTAGTGTACTGACGGATAAAGTACCTGGGCCGCTTAGCGCAGCAGCGGCTCCAGGCAGCGGCGCAGGCGCTGTGCCTCGCGCACCAACGTTTCACCAGAGAGCATGCCCACCCCCATCACCAAACCAACGCGGGGGTCCGAGGAAGCACACACCGGGCTTAACGGCCGCACGATCAAGTGCTCTTTCAGCAACGATTGCGCGATGGCCACATCGTTAATGCCCGGCTCGAACTCCACGCACAGGCTGATGGCACTGCTGGGAGCCGACACCGAGCGCACCTGGGGCAGCGAGCGCAGCTGGTCGTGCAGCACCTGTTGGCGGCCTAAATAGTCCCGCTGAATGCGCCGACACCAGGCATCCAAATCACCATCAAAAATAAACTGGGCCAGTACGGCTTGGTCCAGCATACGGCCCTCGCGAAACAGCTCGCTGCGCAGACGGTTCATGGGACCTGCCAAATGCCGCGGCACCACCAAGTAGCCCAGCCGCAGGCCGGGAAACATCATCTTAGAGAAAGAGCCTACCAGCAAATGGCGCTCAGAGTGGGCATCAAACAGCAGGTTGGGGTGGTCGTCGCGGTTAAATTCATAGTCATCTTCCACCACGTAGGTGGGCGATAACGCCTCACACAGCCGCTGTTTATGCTCGGCGCTGGTCGGCACGCTGAGCGGGTAGTGGTGCGAGCCGGTGAGGTAAGCCAGCGCCACGGGGCCGGGAGTAGCGGGCAAAGCATGACCCGCTTCAGGCCGCCACGGCAGCATTTCGATGTTAAGCCCGGCGGCGGTAAACACGTTGCGCGCACCCCAATAGCAGGGCGACTCCATGGCCACCGTATCGCCCACATCCGCCAGGGCAACGGCGCACAGCTCGATGCCGTTGTGGGTGCCATCAGTAATGATGATCTGCTCGGTATCGCAATGAATATCCCGCCAGCGGGCCAGGAAATCACGAATCGCCCGTTTCAGCGGGCCGTAGCCGCCGGTGGAGTAGGAGAGCAGCAGCGCATTTTGCGGCACCGTGACGCTGGCGTAGAGCTGACGCCACTTGCGCATCGGGAACTGAGCGATATCTGGAATGCCGGGCACGAAGGCCCCGCTCTGAACAGTACTTGCCCCCGGCCATCGCAGTACTCGCTGGGCACGATTGGAGAGCTGCACCTTGGTGGGCGTTGAGGTAGTGGGAGCCGCCACTTTTTTACAGCTCCACGTTCCACTGCCGTGTGAGGTTGTAAGCAGTCCTTCTTCGATAAGCGTGGCAACCGCTAAAGAAAAGGTATTCCGAGCGACTCCTAAGGCTGCCGCAAGCTTGCGATGTGAAGGTAATCGAGTTTGGTGAGGCCACTCTTGATTGATCGATTGCCTTAATGCCTGCTCTAACCTTACTTGCTTACTCAACCGTTCAGGCTGCTGCGCATAGCTTTTTATGAGTTGTTGTAAAGCGACTTGGCAATCCATCCAAGTTCTCCCTTGTCGATAATGCTCTTTCAACTTTGTAGTAAAACAGAAAAGTGGTCTGCTTGAACGCAAAAGTGGTGCATTCGCCTGCCTAAGATTTGCTGCTAGCGTGCCTGTTAGGTTGTAGACCAGGAGAATGTTATGAGCTTTATCGAACAATGGTTGCACGATGCTGTACCGGCCCTGGTGGGCGGTGAATGGCGCAAAGGCCAGCAGACCTTTGCCGTCGATAACCCCGCCACCGGCGAAACCATTGCCCACGTGGCGGATTTAAGCGCCGACGACACACGCGACGCCGTGGCTGCCGCTTACGAAGCCGGTGCCGCCTGGCGCGCCACCCCGGTGAAACAGCGCTCCGCACTGCTGCGCCGCTGGTTTGAGCTGATCAATGAGCACGCCGACGACCTAGCCCGCCTGATGACCCTGGAGCAGGGCAAGCCGCTGGCGGAAGCCAAAGGCGAAGTCACCTACGGCGCATCGTTCATTGAGTTCTTCGCCGAAGAAGCCAAGCGTATGGCGGGGGAAACCCTGCCCAGCCACGGCGCGGATAAGCGCCTGCTGGTACTGCGCGAGCCGGTGGGCGTGGTCGCCGCGATCACCCCGTGGAACTTCCCGCTGGCGATGATTACCCGCAAGTGCGCCCCGGCCCTTGCCGCTGGCTGCACCGTGGTGATTAAACCCGCCGAAGCCACGCCGCTGACCGCGCTGGCTGCCGCTTATTTAGCGCTGGAAGCGGGCCTGCCCGCAGGCACCATCAACGTGGTTACTGCTTCCAAACCCGCCGCCGTGGGCGAGGTGCTCACTACCGACCCTCGGGTGCGCAAGGTGTCGTTTACCGGTTCTACCCCGGTGGGCAAACACCTGCTGGCTCAGTGTGCCAGCACGGTGAAGAAAACCGCCATGGAGCTGGGCGGCAACGCGCCGTTCATCGTGTTTGACGACGCCGACGTGGACGCCGCCGTGAACGGAGCCATCGCCTCCAAATTCCGCAACGCCGGGCAAACCTGCGTATGCACCAACCGCTTTCTGGTGCAGGACGGCATTTACGATGCCTTCGTCGCCAAGCTCACCGAGCGTGTGAACGCGCTCAACGTGGGTGACGGCCTGGCAGAAGGCAGCATCATCGGCCCGCTGATCAACCAAGCCGCCGTGGATAAAGTGCAGCGCCACGTCGACGACGCGGTCAACAAAGGCGCGCGCCTACTGTGCGGCGGCCAGCCCCACGCGGCGGGTGATCGCTTCTTTACTCCCACGGTGCTGGCGGATGTGACCACTCAAATGGCCGTGGCCGATGAAGAGACTTTCGGTCCGGTCGCGCCGGTGTTCCGCTTCCAGCGCGATGAAGAAGCCATCGCCATGGCCAACGACACCCCGTTTGGCCTGGCCGCCTACTTCTACGCCACGGATTACCGCCGTATCTGGCGCACCATGGAAGCGCTTGAATACGGCATGGTCGGCGTGAACGAAGGGCTAATCTCCACCGAGCTTGCGCCGTTTGGCGGCGTGAAAGAGTCAGGGCTGGGCCGCGAAGGTTCCCACCACGGGTTGGATGAATTTACCGAACTGAAGTACGTCTGCGTAGGCGGCCTGTAAAGAGAACGATGATGACTAACCAAGAATTGAACGACCTGAAAAACCGCTTCGTGGCCAACGGTGCCGCTACGTCGACCACCCAGTTTGCCGAGCGTGCTGAAAACGCCGAACTGTGGGACGCCGACGGCAAACGCTGGATCGACTTCGCGGGTGGCATTGGCGTGCTTAACTTGGGCCACCGCCACCCGAAAATCGTCGCGGCGGTCGAAGCGCAGCTCAAGAAAGTCATGCACACCAGCGCGGCGGTCATTTCCTACGCGCCCTACGTGCAGCTGTGCCAAAAGCTCTGCGAACTAACCCCGGTGCGCGGCCCCGAGCGTAAAGCGATGCTGGTGAACACCGGTGCCGAAGCGCTGGAAAACGCCGTGAAGATCGCCCGTGCCGCCACTGGCCGCACCGGCATCATCACGTTTGACGGTGCCTTCCACGGCCGCACCATGATGACCCTGGCGATGACCGGCAAGGTGCTGCCCTACAAGAACGACTTCGGCCCCATGCCGGGCGACGTGTTCCGCGCACCGTTCCCCAACCCGCTGCACGGCATTAGCGAAGAAGCCTCGCTGAACGCCATTCGCACGCTGTTCAAGACCGATATCGCCCCGCACCGCACGGCGGCCATCGTGATTGAACCGGTACAGGGCGAGGGCGGCTTCTACATTGCCTCACCGGACTACCTAAAAGCCCTGCGCGCCCTGTGCGACGAGCACGGCATTCTGCTGATCGCCGATGAAGTGCAGTCCGGTTTTGCCCGTACCGGCAAGCTGTTTGCGCTGGAGCATAGCGGCATCGAAGCGGATATTCTCACCACCGCCAAGAGCCTCGCCAACGGCATGCCGCTCTCTGCGGTGGTCGGCACCGCCAAGGTGATGGACGCCTCCGGCCCCAACTCCCTGGGCGGCACCTACAGCGGCAACCCGCTCTCTTGCGCGGCGGCCCTGGCGGTGATCGACGCCATCGAAGAAGAGAACATCCTGGCCCGCAGCGAACAGATGGGCAACATGCTGGCTGAACGCTTCGCCGCCTGGGAAGAACGCTTCCCCGCCGTCGCCCACGGCCGCCAGCTCGGCGCCATGGCCGCGTTCGAACTGCTCAACAGCGACGGCAAGCCCGACCCGCAACTCACTGGCGCGCTCTGCGCCAAAGCCCGTGAGAAAGGCCTGATCCTGCTCTCCTGTGGCTTCTACGGCAACAGCATCCGCATTCTGGTGCCGCTGACGGTTTCTTCTGCGGTGCTGGAGGAAGGGTTGAGTATTATTGAGGAGTCGTTGGAAGCGCTGAGCTAGTAATCTTCTAAGCGGCACTAAGCCCGCCCATCGTCAGGTAGCGTAAGCTGTTGGCGATGGGTGGGTTTTTTGTGGGTAACTGCAAGGTTGGTGGAGCGCTTACGGCCCAGGGTGTTGAGCGCTTGGGCAAGGTCAACCAGTGAATCGGCGGCAAACTGCCAGTGGCGTAGGGCGCTGTCGGGTGCTTGCCACTGCCCAGGCTCGATGGCAAATAGCGGCAGCACCGGGCCCGCCGCTGCGGCGTTGGCCAGCGGTGCGTGATCGTGAATGCGCAAATCGCGTTTGAACCAAACGACCTGAAGGGGTGCCTGAGCCATTAGCCGTAACGCCTGTTCGTCACTTATCTATTCGTGATGCAGTGATGACGTTACCATCAAGCGATTGTTTGCGTAACTAACTGAGTCACACTCGCTCACAGGAGAACCACTATGTATATCGCCATGAACCGTTTTCGGATTGCCCCAGGCCGCGAAGAGGATTTTCTAGAGGTATGGCGCAACCGCGATTCCCACTTGGACGAAGTGCCGGGCTTCAAGCAGTTCCAAATGCTGCAGGGCGAAAGCCAGGAAGACCACACCGTGTTTATCTCCCACAGCGTGTGGGAATCCGAAGAGGCCTTCCGCGCCTGGACGAAGTCGGAGGCCTTCCGCAAAGCCCACGCCAACGCCAAAGCGCCGGAAGGCATCTACCTTGGCCCGCCTAAGTTTGAAGGGTTTGAGGTGGTGTTGTAAGTCATTTATGAGCACCGCACCGTTGCCGGTGCGGTAGCAGACGTTGGTTCACGTTAATAACGTTTAACGTGAACTCAAGAAATACTGGATTTTACAAACGTGGTGGCTGGCCCATGCTGAACCCATGCCTTCTAGCGATGGAGCTTGGCCACTATGTTTGAATTAAAAAGCGGATTAAAAGACCGCACTACTTCCCGTGCGTACCCAGCCGATGAGCAGGGCACCGCCCTCAACCAGCACTTCTGGATGCCGTTCAGCGCGAACCGCGATTTCCGCGCCAACCCGCGCATGATTGCCGGGGCGGAAGGGCGTTATTACATTGATGACCAGGGGCGCAAGCTGTTTGATTCGCTCTCTGGCCTATGGACCTGCGGGGCGGGCCATAACCGGGAAGAGATTCAAAAAGCAGTAGCGGCGCAGTTAGGCACGCTGGATTTTGCCCCCGGCTTTCAGATAGGCCATCCGCTGGCGTTCAAATTAGCGGAAAAGGTCGCCAGCTTAACGCCTGCTGGGCTGGATCATGTGTTTTTCACCAATTCCGGCTCAGAAGCCGCCGATACCTCGGTCAAGATGGCCAAGGCGTATTGGCGGTTGAAGGGCAAGCCGGAAAAAACCCGCATGATTGGCCGCGCCAAGGGCTACCACGGGGTGAATATCGGCGGCACCAGCCTGGGGGGCATTGGCGGTAACCGCAAGCACTACGGCCAGTTGATGGACGTGACGCACCTGCCCATACGCTGCAAGCGGGCCATGCCTATACTCGTGGCCAAGCGGAAACCGGCGCTGAGCTGGCCGATGCGTTGCTGGATCAAATTGCCCTGCACGATGCGTCGACCATTGCCGCCGTAATCGTGGAGCCCATGTCGGGCTCGGCGGGGGTGATTGTGCCGCCAAAAGGCTATTTGGATCGGCTGCGGGAGATCTGCACCGCCCACGATATTCTGCTGATTTTTGATGAAGTCATTACCGCCTTTGGCCGCAGTGGGGCGACCACCGGGGCCGAAGCGTTTGGCGTCACGCCGGATATCATGAACGTGGCTAAACAGATCACCAATGGGGCGGTGCCCATGGGGGCCGTGATTGCCTCCCCGGAGATTTTCGACACCTTCATGCACGCCGGTGGCCCGCAGCATGCCATCGAGTTTTCCCATGGTTACACCTACAGCGCTCACCCCGTGGCCTGTGCCGCTGGCCTGGCGGCGCTGGAACTGTTCGAGCGTGAGGACTTCCCCGCGCAGGTCAGTGCGATTGCCCCAGTGTTCGAGCAGAAGCTGCACGCCCTGAAAGGCCGTCACCATATCGTCGATATTCGCAACTACGGCCTGGCCGGTGCCCTGCAGCTTGCGCCGCGTAACGGCGACCCGACGATTCGCCCCCGCGATGCCCATATGGCGTTGTGGGAAGCCGGTTTTTACGTGCGCTACGGCGGTGACACCCTGCAGTTCGGCCCTCCCTTTGGCACCACGGAAGCCGAGCTTGAGCGTTTGTTCGATGCCGTCGCCAGTACCCTGGATTCCCTGGCATAACCCTGGCCCACCCTGTTTCGGAGTTTCATGATGAGTGTTGTTTCCCACCTGATTAATGGTGAGCTGGTGGAAAGCCAGCGTACGCTGGACGTGACCAACCCCTCCACGGGCAAGGTGGTTCGCCAGGTGGCGGATGCCAGCGCAGCAGATGTGGAGCGAGCCATTGCTGCGGCTCAGGCGGCGTTTCCTGCCTGGCGTGATACGCCGCCCGCCAAGCGTGCCCAGGTGATGTACCGCTTCAAGCAGCTGCTGGAAGAGCACGCCGACCGCCTGGTGCAGCTGGTCAGCGAAGAGCATGGCAAGACGGTGGAAGACGCCATGGGCGAGCTGAAACGTGGCATCGAGAACGTCGAGTACGCCTGCGGCGTGCCGGAGCTGCTGAAAGGCGAGTACTCCCACAATGTGGGGCCGGGAATCGATGCCTGGTCCAACTTCCAGCCGTTGGGCGTGGTGGCGAGCATTACGCCGTTTAACTTCCCCGCCATGGTGCCGCTGTGGATGTACCCCATGGCGATTGCCTGCGGTAATACCTTTATCAGGAAGAGATCTTCGGGCCGGTGCTCTGCGTGGTGCGGGTTGGCAGCCTGGACGATGCCATGCAGCTGATTAACGACCACGAATACGGCAACGGCACCTGCCTGTTTACCCGCGATGGCGAAGCCGCTCGCCGCTTCACCGACGGTATCGAAGTGGGCATGGTGGGGGTGAACGTACCGCTGCCCGTGCCGGTGGCGTATCACAGCTTTGGTGGCTGGAAGCGCTCGCTGTTTGGTGACCTTCACGCCTATGGCCCAGACTCGGTGCGCTTCTACACTCGCCGCAAAGCGGTTTCCCAGCGCTGGCCTTCCGTCAGCGAAGCCACACGGGCGGAGTTCTCGTTTCCTACTAACCAGCGTTGACGCGATGCGCTAACTGCGCCATCTTCACTGCACCACCGCCTGCATCATTGTTGGGCGGTGGTGTATTTTTTGGTGCGTATTATGAGCGGTCAGGGTTGCAAAGGGATACCAGCGTGGCGAGAACACAGGACGAAATTCGGCAAACGAACGTCAAAAAGATCCTTCAGGCGGCGGAGCAGCTGTTTGCGGGACCAAACACCTAACGCCTGCGATGGAAAAAGCGGTGCGCACGGTGGGCGAGTTAGCGAGTGAGATGCTCAGCGAGGTACGCGAGTCCTCACTGGCGATGAAGTAAGAGCAACGAGGTGTTCATTCAAGAAGGCCGCTGAAACGCTGCGCGCGCCTGTTCAACGCGTTCGCGAGTAATGCAATTTAACGAGTGATCATTGATCAGCCCCATGGCCTGCATAAACGCAAACGCGGTTGTCGGGCCAAAAAACTTCCATCCGCGCTTTTTAAGATTTTTTGCTAGCGCGATAGATTCTGGGGATGTGGTTTGGGTTTGTGGGGCAGGCAGAGAAGCGCTATCCGGTTCATAGCGCCAGAAAAACGCCGCTAGCGAGCCTTCCTGAACCACCATTTCCTGCGCACAGCGCGCGTTATTGATGGTAGCTTCGATCTTACCGCGGTGGCGAATAATGCCCGCATCTTGCAGTAAGCGCTGCACGTCCTCTTCTTCAAAACCGGCGACTTTATGGAAATCGAAGTGGTGGAAAGCCGCGCGGAAATTCTCGCGCTTGTTCAAAATCGTTCGCCAGCTCAAGCCTGATTGAAAACTCTCCAAGCAGAGCTTTTCAAACAGCCGCTGGTCATCGGCAACGGGAAAGCCCCACTCGTGGTCGTGATAGGGCAGAAACTCCGCCGCTCCGCCACACCACTGGCAGCGCGGGTGGCCATCGGGGGCGATAAAGTTGGAGGCCATTTAACGTACCATCTGCCCGCCGAACCACTCCTGGGCCGTGCGCCAAAGGCACATGCCGGCGAAGTAAGCAGAGGTCAATCCTAAGCCCCATAGTGCCCAGGCGGCGTGATCAGGGTTTGAGAGGATTAACGAGGTTGCGCACACGCACCAAAGCAGCGTCACAGCGATATTGAGCGGCATAAACAGACGTACGCGAAACGGATGCAGAAACTTCATTTTCGTCACGGTCAGCACCGCCAGGACGAGTATCGCGCCAAATGTCAGCAGTGGCGGTAAATCAAGAATGTAAAAATAGGCGGCCGCAATGTTCCAGGCCGCGGGAAACCCCACGAAGTAATTATCCTGGCTTTTCATATCGACGTTGCAGAAACAGAACATCGACGACAGCAAAATGATAAAAACGGAGATCAGCCCTAAATAGGGTGGCAATTCAATGAAGTAGTAAATGAACAGGGCGGGGATAAAGGCCCAGGTGAGGTAATCAATCACCATATCCAGCGTGGAACCATCGAAGTGGGGGAGTACGGACTTCACCTCATATTTACGTGCCAGCGTGCCATCGATACCGTCGATCATCATCGCCGCCCCCAGCCAGAGCAGGCAGGCCACCGGGTTGTTATCAACCAGCGCTAGCAGCGCCATCGTGCCAAGCAGCACGCCGCTGGCGGTGAAGACATGGACACTCCAAGCTTTGTAAATCGGTGCTCGGGATTCAGTTTGAGTAGAGAGTGATTGGACCACGGTAACCCCAATGGGAACGCGTCGTCCCCTTGCTGTTAGATTGATTAATAAACGTTCAAAAGACGATACACTACTATAAGAAAGCCGTCAGGAAATACGCGGCGTATCCGCTGAGTGCCTCTTCACTCCATTGCCACGGTGAGTTAATGCACCCACTAGGGAGATAGCGCATGACCCATGTTCGCCCTGCCGCCCTGCCTTAGTGGGTGCTTTCCGGCAACTTACACACATCCACCCACTGAGCACCGGCCAGCTCGGCCAAATGATTGGGACTTAAACGCACCGCGCTGTTCGGTGAGCCCGCAGCGGGTAGTACTTCATCGAACGCGTGTAGGGATTCGTCGCAATAGACGGGGAGATCCGTCGTCAGCCCAAACGGGCATACTCCGCCCACCGGATGGCTGGTCAGTTCCATCACGGTGTCAGCATCGAGCATTTTGGCTTTGCCACCGAAGGTATCGCGAATTTTGCGGTTATCGATCCGTGCATCGCCACTGGCCACAATCAGCAGCGGTTTCTCACCCACTTTAAACGCCAATGTTTTAGCAATCTGCCCAGGGGCGACACCGTGAGCCTCGGCGGCGAGCTGTACGGTGGCGGTGCTGGTGTCTAGCTCTTCAATGGCCAGCTCTGGCGCGTGCTCGGCAAAAAATTGGCGAACGGTCTCGATGCTCATGATGTGCTCCTTGGATAAGTGGAATCGCTAATCTAACTTGCCAGCGCGTGGTTAGCCTACGTCCCACTGATAAACCCCAAAAACGCATCCACCACGCGATTGGGGCGGCGGTCATGACGGGTAATCAGTACAAACGGGATGCGGTAGTGCTGAGTAGCGGTGTGAAGCGCGCGCAGCTTGCCAGCTGCCACCCATTGCTCGGCGACATGTTCGGGTAGAAAGCCGATGAATCGGCCGGAGAGGATCAGGAACGCCGCGCCCTCCCGGTCGGAAGCGGAGGCTTGCAGGTTGAGCGCTTCGTGGGCCTGACGTGCGCTCTCTGGAAGCGGGTAGCGGGGTCGAATGGCCGGGTATCGAGCAAGCTGGGCGGCGCTCTCGGCGTCGTCGGGTACGCTGAACAGCGGGTGGCCAGCGGAGCAGTATAGGTAAGAGGGCTCCTCGTAGAGCAAGCGTGTTTCCAGGCTGGTGGGCAGGTTCACGGCGGGCACGACGCCTACGTGTAGATGACCATCCATCACGCCGCGAATCACCGCGTCCGATGGCTCCATATGAATATGGACCGTTACCTCGTGATGAGGGGCGGTGAGTGCTGCCAACGCATGGGTCACATCCATGGCGAGTAGCGTGACGAGGTTATCAGTTAGCGCGGAAAACCTCGTACTTTTAGTGCGAGGATGGATAGCGCGGCGTCCGCCAGGACGCCTTGTGTTTTGCATCCTTACAATATTTCGTCTAAAGTGTAAAGAATGAAAGCCGAACGCGCCTACCAATACCGCTTCTATCCCACGCCTGAGCAAGCAGCCTTGCTGGCGCGGACGTTTGGGTGCGTGCGGTTTGTCTGGAACGCGGTGCTGCGCTATCGCACCGACGCGTTTTATCAGCGTCAGGAAAAGATCGGCTATAACGATGCCAGCGCGTTCCTAACACAGTTAAAGAAGCAGCCGGACACCGCCTTTCTAGCCGAGGTTAGTTCGGTGCCACTGCAACAATGCTTGCGCCATCAACAAAGTGCGTTCAAGCATTTCTTTGCCAAGCGGGCGCGGTACCCCAGCTTTAAATCGAAGAAGCACCGGCAGTCAGCCACCTTTGCCAGTTCGGCATTTTCGTACCGTGACGGGCAGATCACGCTCGCCAAGTGCCGTGAACCGCTAAACATCCGCTGGAGCCGCGACCTGCCTGCGGCACCGAGCACAGTGACGGTATCCAAGGATGCAGCAGGCCGTTACTTCATTAGCTGTTTGTG
>NZ_LVIA01000046.1:0-15070 GCF_001596805.1 Halomonas sp. KX33721
TCCATGCAGCGTGGCGTGATCGATGGTTTGAGCTTCCCGTGGGAGGGCCTGAAAGGCTTCCGTGTTAATGAGTTGGTGAACTACCACACTGAAGTGCCTTTTTACACGTTGATTTTCGTTGCCACCATGAATCAGCGCAGCTACGACAACCTCACGCCAGAGCAGCAGGCGGTCATTGATAATAACTCGGGTATGAAGTGGGCTAACAACGCCGGGGCGGTGTTTGATCGACTGGATGTGGAAGGTAAACAAGAAGCTACCGATGCTGGCCATACCATTCGCGAAATCGAAAAGCCGCTAGAGCATCCCGACTGGCAGGAACCGCTTCAAGCAGGCATTGAAAACTACCTGACTCAGTTGGAAGAGCGAGGCCTGGATCAGGCGCGTGATGTCTATCAGGCTGCGTTGGCGGCCAGCGAGTCTTGCAGCGCCCAATAGGGGTAATGTTTTATGCAGTCTACTCTCTACAGGGCCAGCCATTGGCTGGCCCTTATTTGTCGCTTAGTTGCTGGGGTTGCCCTCACGGGTCTCCTGGCGGTGACGATTGCCGATGTCAGCACTCGCTACCTTTCCAGGGTAACGGAAGGTGCGATTGCGCTGAGTGTTTCCGGTAGCGTCGAACTGGTCAGCTACTTGATGTTGTTTGCGCTATTGGCGGCGATGGCCGCAAATGTCGAAAAGAGCCAAGTCGTCGTGGAAGCGTTTTCTCACCGTTTGCCGCAATCCATAAAAAATCGCCTGCAGGGTGTTTTCTTGCTTGGTTTCATGGCGCTGGGGCTGGTGTTGTTCGTGGGGCTGCTGGATTCGGCGGCGGCGGCAACTCGGCATGGGGAGGTCACCCAAGACTTGCGCCTTCCCATGGGACCTATTTTCCAATTGGCTGCTGTGCTCAGCTTACTCCTTGGATTACGCAGCTTTATCCATGCCTTACTAGGTGTCATTTATGCTGCGGGCGAGGAGGCAGCTCATGGGGAGTGAAGCGATTGGTGCCATTGGGTTAGGGCTTTTATTGGTACTGATGATTCTGCGCGTACCGGTTGCTTTAACGATGCTGATTGTTGGGGTGGTTGGGTTTGCCCAGATCATCAGTTGGGACGCCGCGGTCGCTCAGTTAAAAACTGTACCCGTAGAGGTTCTTTCCAACTACAGCTTCAGCGCCGTACCAATGTTTATTTTAATGGGGGTATTAGCAGCTCATTCGGGCATGGCCGGTAAGCTATTTGATTCGACCCGCATCATATGTGGGGGCTGGAAGGGTGGCCTGGCCATCGCAGCTGTGGGCTCCTGCGGTATATTCTCCGCTATTTCCGGCTCTTCATTGGCGACGGCGAGCACCATGACAAGGGTGGCGCTACCTGAGATGGAGCGCTACGGCTACAACCGCGGCTTGGCCACCGGGGCATTGGCCGCTGGTGGCACGCTGGGCATCATGATTCCTCCCAGTATCGCCCTGCTAATCTATGCAATTCTTACCGAACAGTCTGTGGGCGATATGTTCATGGCCGGGCTGATTCCCGGTTTGCTGGGGCTGGTGATGTACTCACTGACCATTACCGTGGTGATGTATCTGCGTCCCTCCCTGGCGGTGGCTGGCGAGCCTACGCCTTGGAAAGAGAAGTTTCTCTGCTTGACCGGCTTGGTGCCCTTCTTTGGCGTGTTTCTGGTGATGATTTTAGGCATCTACTTTGGGGCCTTTACGCCTACAGAAGGGGCCAGCGTGGGTGCATTTGCCACGCTGATTTATGCCCTTGTCAAAGGTATGCGCAGTGCGCAGTTATGGGCCAGCGTCCAAGAGACATTGGCGCTGTCTGCCGTGGTGTTCTTCATGCTGGTAGGGGCAGAGACACTGGGTTACTTCATTTCGGTATCGCGTATCTCGTTCTCCATTACGGACGTGCTATACGGTATGGATCTCACGCCCATCGTCGTAGTGCTATGCATACTGGCGCTCTACTTTGTGCTGGGCATGTTTATGGACTCCATCGCCATGCTGGTCATCACCGTTCCCGTGGTGTACCCCATCATTCAGGCGATGGGCATCGACCCTGTATGGTTCGGTATTCTGACTGTTTTGACGGTAGAGCTGGGGCTGATGACCCCGCCAGTGGGGATGAACGTGTTTGTGATTAAAGCGATGGCACCACATGTTGGGCTGGGGGAGATTTTTAAAGGGGTCGCGCCGTTTGTGGTCTCTGACTTAATACGCCTGGCACTGCTCATCGCGTTCCCGATTTTGAGCACGTTGTTTCTGCTCTAGGCTGGTTTTATTACAAGGAGTGAATGCCATGGTCACTATTGAGCTATTGTCCGCAGGCGAAGCAAAAGCCGCAGAGCACGAAGCCACCTTTACCCGAGCCAATCCGTTGAGTGGCGAGGTTGTCACCATGGCGGCGGCAGCAAGCGTAGGTGATGTAAATGCAGCTGCCGACGCGGCTGGACGGGCGTTTAATGCATGGTCGCAAACAGGCCCAGGCGAGCGGCGTGCGAAGCTTCTAAAAGCAGCTGAGCTGATGGAGGCGCGTCAGGACGATTTTATTGATCGAATGATTGATGAGACCGGTGCCACGCCGGGTTGGGCGGGCTTTAACGTCAAAGTGGCGGCGGATGTGCTGCGTGAGGCGGCGGCATTAACCACACAAATTCATGGCGATATTATTCCCTCAAACGTGCCCGATAGTATGGCCATGGGCGTGCGCGTTCCCTGTGGCGTGGTGGTCGGTATCGCGCCCTGGAATGCGCCGATTATTCTAGGTACGCGAGCCATCGCCACGCCCTTGGCCTGCGGCAATACCGTTATCCTGAAAGCTTCGGAGCAGTGCCCCGCGACCCATCACCTCATTGGTGAAGTGCTTCAAGAAGCG
Source organism: Halomonas sp. KX33721 (assembly GCF_001596805.1). NCBI lineage: Bacteria > Pseudomonadati > Pseudomonadota > Gammaproteobacteria > Oceanospirillales > Halomonadaceae > Halomonas > Halomonas sp. KX33721. The sequence continues at coordinate 2,862 of NZ_LVIA01000046.1, forward strand.
GGGTTTGGCGACGGTATTGTTAACGTGATTAGCAACGTACCGGATAACGCCGCTGAGGTAGTGAGTGCGCTGATTGCCCACCCCGCCGTACGCCGAATCAATTTCACCGGTTCCACTGGTGTGGGCAAAATCATTGCCGAGCAAGCGGCCAAGCACTTAAAGCCCGTGCTGCTTGAGCTGGGCGGCAAAGCACCGTTTTTGGTACTGGACGATGCGGATATCGATGCCGCCGTGGATGCTGCGATCTTTGGCGCGTTCTTTAACCAAGGCCAGATCTGCATGTCCACCGAGCGCGTTATTGTTGATCACCAGGTGGCAGATGCGTTCGTGGAGAAGTTTACGGAGCGTGCTCGAGCGTTAAAAGCAGGCAATCCGCGTGATGAAGGCAATACGCTGGGCACGTTAATTAACGCGCAGTCAGGTGAGAAACTAAATAGCCTGATTGATGATGCCGTGACGCAAGGCGCGCACTTAGCCGCTGGCGGAAAAGCGGAAGGGGTGGTGATGCAGGCCACAGTCATCGATGGTGTCACCAGTGATATGCGGCTGTATAGCGAAGAGTCGTTTGGCCCTATCGTGGCGGTGATCCGAGTCAACGGCGAAGAAGAGGCCATCCACATTGCCAACGACAGCGAGTACGGCCTTTCATCGGCGGTGTTTAGCCGCGATAGCGCACGCGCCATGAAAGTGGCAGGGCGCTTACAAACGGGTATCTGCCATATCAACGCCCCGACGGTACACGATGAGCCTCAAATGCCGTTCGGCGGCGTCAAGTCCAGCGGCTACGGGCGCTTTGGGGGTAAAGCAGGCATCGAAGAGTTCACCGAGCTGCGCTGGATGACGATGCAGTTGGGGCCGCGGCATTATCCTATTTAGTGGACTCGTTAACTGCCGTTTGTCGCAGCCGAAAATCCCTTGGTGAAAGCGTCGTATTGCGCTTAAAAAAGCGCGTGAAGTAAGCCGGTTCTGAGAAGCCTAAGCTGTCGGAGACCTCGCCAATGGTCATATTGGTATAGGTGAGCTGGCGCTTGGCTTCTAGCATTAGGCGCTCATGCAGTAATTGCAGGGCGCTGTGCCCGGCGAGTTGGCGGCAGAGCAGGTTCAAGTGTGCGCTGCTCACGCCTATCAGCTCGGCTAACTGTTCAATGCTTGGCTGTTCACGGTAGTGCGCTTCGATCAGCGCTTGAAAGTTCTCAAGGTGCATGCGCCCCTTATCGTGCTGGCGTGGGCCATGGCGCTTTGCAGGCCTGTCAGGGTAAGCAGTAAGACGTGATAGCTCGACGACTAACGCTTGCACCAGCGCTTCAAGCAGTCGGTTTCTTCCCGGTGCTGGTTGGCGGTACTCCTGGTCAATTTGGTCGATCAGCGTTGCAATGCGCTGGGTGTTAACTGGCTGATTCAGGCGTACAAAATCGGCTTTGCGTAACGCACTGCTTTCGCCCATTAACTCGTTAAGGTGCTCGGCTAACGGCTTCGCCAGGGTAATAATGTGACCGACGATATCGGGAGAGAAGTGAAAACCATGGATGGCCATCGCGGGCACAATAATGGTCACGGCGCCTTCAAGGCGTTGTTTAGCTCCTTCAAGTTCTAACTCCAGACTGCCGTGGCTGATAAATAGAATATGCACTAAATCCACATGCCGATGAGGGCGAATGCGCCAGTCATGCAGGCGGCTGCGCTCGGGAATTGACTCGCAGTGTAATAAGTCCGGCGTCGGCCAGTGCTGTGTTTCACCGTATAGCTTGAACACGGGAACATGGGTTGTCGTTGCTGTTTTCATGCGCTGCTCCTCATGCGACTAATGTCGTGCAGTCACGCTGGAAAAGTCCAATTAACTGTTTCATTCATGCCTTATTATGCGCATCGTTTCATTGAAAAATACAAGTCATCAACATTTATATAATGACAACGATGAGGCCCCCTATGAAAACTCAGGTTGCGATAATTGGCGCAGGCCCCTCTGGCCTACTGCTGGGCCAGCTACTGCAGCGACAAGGCATTGATAACGTGATTGTTGAGCGGCGTAGCGGAGAGTATGTATTAAGCCGAATCCGCGCTGGTGTGCTTGAGCAGGGGATGGTGGACTTGCTGCGTGAAGCAGGTGTTGACCAGCGTATGGATAAAGAGGGCTTACCCCATGATGGCTTTGAGCTTATTTTCGACAACCGCCGCGTGCGGGTTGCTCTGGATGAACTGACCGGCGGCAGCACAGTGATGGTGTATGGTCAAACCGAGGTGACACGGGACTTGATGGAGGCGCGTGCCGCCGCTGGTGCAATAACCCTTTATGAAGCAGAAAACGTCCAGCCCAACGACCTAGATAGTGACAGCCCCTATCTAACCTTTGAGCATAACGGTGAAACGGTCAGGCTCGACTGCGACTACATCGCCGGTTGTGATGGCTACCATGGCGTCTCCCGCCAGGCGATTCCCCAGGGCCGCATTAAAGAGTTTGAAAAGGTGTACCCGTTTGGCTGGTTAGGTATGCTCTCGGATACACCGCCAGTGTCCGATGAGCTGATTTATGCACGCCACGAGCGAGGCTTCAGCCTATGCAGCATGCGCTCAGCCACCCGCAGCCGTTACTACCTTCAAGTACCGTTAGATGAAAAAGTAGAAGACTGGTCTGACGAGCGCTTTTGGGAAGAGCTGAAGCGCCGCCTGCCGGAAGATGTCGCCAAAAAACTTGTTACTGGGCCATCCATCGAGAAAAGCATCGCGCCACTGCGTAGCTATGTGGTCGAACCCATGCAGTATGGGCGGCTATTTCTGGTCGGCGATGCGGCGCATATTGTGCCGCCCACCGGTGCTAAAGGTCTGAACCTAGCGGCCAGTGATGTGAATACGCTTTATCGGCTAATGGTGAAGGTCTATCAGGAGGGCCGTACAGATTTGATCGAGCGCTACTCACAAACGTGCCTGAAACGTATCTGGAAAGCCGAGCGCTTCTCCTGGTGGATGACCTCCATGCTGCATAATTTTTCCGATGAAGAAGATTTCAATAGCCGCATGCAGCTGGCCGAATTGGATTACGTGACTAGCTCTAAAGCAGGGATGACAACCATCGCAGAAAACTATGTCGGTTTGCCCTATGAGTCGCTTGAATAGCGCTTAGCCCTTTCCCGTTTTCCTCATTGCCCAAGCATCTGCTTGGGCTTTTTTGTGCTTAAACGCCATGAAAAGTCGTGAAATTCTCCGCGCTTTCACGCTCGGTAATAAAGCTGTTCTCGGGTGCCTGAGTGTCTTCGTAGCCTAGCGCTATGCCGCAGAGCAGAAGCGAGTTTTCATCCAGCTTAAGCTCGTCGCGAATAAGCGTGTGGTACCAAGCAAAGGCAGCCTGCGGGCAGGTATGCAGCCCCTGGCCACGGGCGGCCAACATCACACTTTGGATAAACATGCCGCAGTCCATAAAACTGCCGGCTTCCAGACGACGATCCATCGTGATGAAAAGCCCCACGGGTGCATCGAAAAGCTGAAAATTACGCCGTGCCTGGGCTTCGCGCTTGGCTTTATCGTCGCGTCCGATACCTAGTGTTGCATAAAGCCCAAAGCCACAGCGTCGGCGGCGTTCCAGGTAGGGTTCAAACCAGTTCTGCGGGTAGTAGTGATACTCGGGAGGGTCGCTTTTGCCGTGATCAACGGCGTCTAATAACCGCTGGCAAAGCTGGTCTTTAGCGGTACCCGCCACCACATGCACTTTCCACGGCTGGATATTGCTACCGCTGGGAGAACGGCTCGCGACCTGCAATATATGCATAATCGTTGCACGGTCGACGGGGGTGTCGAGAAAACGGCGCACCGATTTACGGCTGGTGATGGCGGTATCTACATGCATGCGGGCACTCCCTAAAAGAGTCGCGCGGTGCTTTCCCGCTAGCATGCCGCGCGCATTAAATGATGTTATTGGGCGACCAAGTGACAGCGGCTCTCTTCCAGCGATTGGAAGGCCTCTTCACCCGGAATCGTGCGCAGTATTTCGTAAAGATCCCACTCGTTAGTGGAGGCGTCAGGTGTTTTCACCCTGGCTAGGTACATATCATGCACCATGCGACCATCATCACGAATGTAGCCATTGGTGGCGAACATGTCGTTAATGGGAGTGTCTTGCATCATGGCGCGAACGGTGGCTGAGTCGTCCGTGCCGCTCGCTTCAACGGCATTTAAGTAGTGCATAACGCTAGAGTAAACGCCTGCCTGTACCATGGTGGGCATTCGGCCGGTGCGTGCTTGATAGCGCTCTGCCCATTCACGTGAAGCCTCATTCAAATCCCAGTACCAGCCAGTCGTTAGTTGCATGCCTTGGGTGCTTTCCAGTCCCAGCGCGTGTATATCGTTTAAAAAAACCATTAACCCAGCAAGTGACTGACCAGACTGTGCCAGGCCAAATTGCCCTGCTGTGCTAATTGCATTAACGGTATCAGCCCCCGCATTTGCGAGCCCTACGATCTTGGCGCCTGAGCTTTGCGCTTGCAGGACATAGGAAGAGAAATCGCTGGTATTTAACGGGTGGCGTACGCTACCCAGAACCTCGCCTCCATGCGCTTCCACTACGGCGGTAACATCGCTTTCCAGCGAGTGTCCAAAGGCATAGTCAGCGGTAATCATGTACCAGCTATCACCCCCTTCTGCGAGTATCGCTTTAGCAGCACCGTTAGACATGGCGTAAGTATCATAGACCCACTGTACATGGTTCGGCGTGCAGTACTCGTTGGTGATGCTCAGTGCTGCGGCACCTGCCACCATGGCAAGCTTATCGTTTTCCGCCAAAAGCTGAGTGGTCGCGATAGTCACCGACGAGGCCACCATACCTGCGACCATATCCACATTACGCTGGTCGATCCATTCACGTACGGTATTGGCACCCACATCAGCGCTGTTGCGGTCATCACCACTAAACACCACTATCGGTGCTCCGTTAATCTCACCGCCGTGATCTTCGACCGCCATGTTAAGCGCTTCCAAGCCACCAGGGCCGGCCAAATCGCGGTAGGGCCCTGACATATCAGATAAATAGCCGATGCGGATTTCATTATCGCTGAAGCTTGCCTGAGCGCTGCTGAACGCACTGGCAAACACGATGCCTAATGAAATAACTAATGGTTGTTTATTTAAAGCAGACATAGAACCCCCAACCCCGCGCAAGACGAGGCAGAATTGTTGTTATCGGTATGGGTAGTAACGCTGGGTGCGCTTTAACAGCGCTGTTAGTTGAGTTGGTTATGGTGTATCGGTCGTTTCCTCCTTGGCGTGTAGCGCGGTATTTTCTAAATCGTGCTGAAGTTTATTCAGGTAGTGCAATAAGCTGACGGTCTCATCGAAGGAAAAGCTGCCCAGACCATCACGGTAAAACTCATGAATACGGGGCTGTAAACTCTCCCAAAAGGCGCGACCTTGGCTGGTTAGTAAAATAATCCGCGCGCGCTTGTCATCGGGATGAGGAATACGTTCGACATGGGCATCGCGCTCCAAACGCTTAAGCACGCCGTCCAGGCTTTGACGGCTAACCACCAAATAATCAGTAAGCGCATTAAACGAAATACCCTCTTCAAAGCCTTTGCGAGAAAGGGCGCCCAGCACTGCCCACTGCACGGTGCTCAGGCCCACTTCACTGATCGTCTGCTTTTGCAGGATATTGCTAACCTGAAAAAGCCGAAAAAATAGTCGGTTTTCCACGCTTTTGTCATCTTCACTCGCCATCGGCAAATCCTTGACTGGGTCAATAGAATCAGCGCCCAGTCGCTCGAGTGAGACAAGCAAGAAGCCAGCGTTCACGCAGAGACCGACTGACGCGCAATAATATTTTTCATAATCTGAGCTGTGCCATCACCAATTTGCAGCCCCAGTACATCGCGCATGCGCTGGGAAAACGGCAAATCTTCTCCCCAGCCCGTATGCCCGTGGGCTAGCATGCACTGTTTGATCACATCAAAGGCTAGCTTCGGCCCCCACCACTTATTCATAGCCGCTTCAGCAGTATGCGGGCGCTGGTTGTCTTTTAGCCACAGTGCGTAATAACACTGCAGCCGCGCCGCTTGCACGTAGGTTTGGTATTCCGCCAGTGGATGGGTTAAGCCCTGAAAGGTGGCTAACGGCTGACCAAAGGCTTCACGCTGGGTGAGCCACTGCCAGGTTTCATCCAGTGACTGCTGAGCGACGGCTAAACACTGTAAACCAATCAGCGCACGGCTATAGTCAAACCCCTGCATCACCTGCTTAAAGCCTTGTCCCTCTATGCCTAGCATGTGGTCGGCAGGCACGCGCACATTGTCGAAGAAAATAGAGCCACGGCCAATGGCTCGTTGGCCTGAATCTTCAAAGCGACTAGTAGAAACACCTTGGCTCTCCATGGGCACTAAAAAAGCGCTGATGCCACTGGCGCGCTGCTCTTGTGTGCCGGTTCGAGCAAAGACCACCGCTACATCCGCCTGATCGGCCATGGAAATGGAGGTTTTTTCACCTTTTAGCAGAAAGCTATCGCCGTCACGGGTTGCTTTGAGCTTAAGGTTGGCAGCATCTGAACCGCCGTGCGGCTCAGTGAGTGCGATACAGCAGATCTTACGGCCAGCCGTAATGCCTGATAACCACTCTTTGGCCAATTCCGGCTGGGCGTGATGGGCGATGATTTGACCATTAAGAGAAGCGAGTAGGGGTAAATAGCCGACATTAAAGTCACCCCTGGCAATCTCTTCAACAATCACGCCGGTGGTAATACAATCTAGCCCACCGCCACCAAACTCTTCGGGTAGCTCGCCGCCCAGACAGCCCATCTGACCTAACTCGTAAACGATCTCACGCTCGATGCAACCCGCCTGCTCGCGCTGCCGATAGCGAGGGGCTAGTCGTTCGCCGGCAAACCGCGCGATGGTGTCGCGAATGGCTTCTTGCTGTTCGGTAAATGCAAAATTCATGATGCTTTACTCACTCTCTAGAGACTCCCCTTTGTGAAGGGGAGCAATGGTGGTGACTAATAATATTTGCGAAATTCGGGCTTACGCTTTTCCTTAAACGCAGCAACACCTTCCTGCGACTCCTTGGTGTCGTAGTAAAGGCTTAGCGCCTGCATACCGAGTGCACCAATACCGGCGATATTTTCGCTGTCTGCATTGAACGAACGTTTTGCGATGGAGAGGGCAGTCGGGCTTTTCTCAAGAATTTCGTCACACCATTTACGCACTTCCTCGTCAAGCTGTTCAGGCGGCACTACCGCATTGAGCAGCCCCCATTCGAGCGCTTGCTGAGCCGTATATTTTCGGCACAGGTACCAGATTTCACGTGCTCGTTTTTCGCCAATGACGCGGGCGAGATAAGCGGTGCCAAAGCCAGGGTCAACCGATCCCACTTTTGGACCTACCTGGCCAAAAATTGCTGTCTCTGACGCAATACTTAGATCGCAGACCACATGTAAAACGTGCCCGCCTCCAATGGCAAACCCATTCACTCGTGCAATGACCGGTTTAGGCACTTGGCGGATGAGCGTTTGCAGCTCCTCTACCGGTAGACCGATGATGCCACGGCCGTCGTATTGACCCTCGTGCGCGCCTTGATCGCCCCCGGTACAGAATGCTTTGTCACCCGCGCCGGTGAGCACAATGACACCAATCGACTTATCCCAGCCAGCACGGTTGAAGGCATCAAGCAGCTCCATGCAGGTTTTCCCGCGGAAAGCGTTGTAGCGTTCAGCGCGATTGATGGTGATAGTGGCCACCCCATCGGTGACGTCATAGAGGATGTCTTCGTAACTCATGTAAGTCTCCTGACAAAGATAGGTAGAAGCTGGCAGTGATTAGCCAGCCATGGTTAAACCACCGGAGACACTAATCACTTGTCCGGTAATAAAGCTGGCTTCGTCGCTGGCAAGCATGGTGATAATGCCGGGGTAGTCTTCAGGTCGACCAATGCGTCGCATGGGTACTGCATTGCGGAAGACTTCCAAAAGTTTTTCAGGATCCCGTGAGGTTTCCGCCACGCCTTTTAGAAGGGCTGTATCGGTAGGGCCAGGGCAAACGACGTTGAGCGTCACATTCTTACTGGCGAGCTCGCGTGCGAGCGTTTTGCTTAAACCCAACAAGCCGGCCTTACAAGCGGCGTAGACGGCCTCACCGGATGAGCCGACTCTGGCTGCGTCAGAGGCAATGTTGATCACACGACCACCGCCCGCTTCTACCATCTTGGGTAGAACGATATGGTGCATGTTGAGAGCACCGGTCAGGTTAATGGCAATCAGTGACTCCCACATAGAAGGCTCTGTTTTTAGAAATGGCATAAACCGGTCAAAGCCGGCATTGTTAATCAACACCGTGGGGGTGCCTAACTCCTGCTCGATGCTTGTCACCGTGGCAGCGATGGCGTTGTAGTCGGTGATATCGGCAACATAGGCTTTTATTTGGCCGTCAGCTTTTCCAATGTTGTTCACAGTGACTTGAGCCGCCTGACCGTCGCGGTCGAGTACTGCCACATTGGCGCCATGTTCAGCGAAGCGCATGCACACAGCCCGCCCAATGCCGCCGCCGCCGCCGGTGACGATAACTGTTCTACCTTTTAATCCTTTCATATTGTTTATTCACCTAACTGCAGAAAATTTTGATTTTTCGGTATGTTTCTTTTAGGCGTCTTGGCGAGCCTGATCGCGCAATTTAAATTTCTGAATTTTTCCGGATGGGGTGCGCGGCAGTTCGTCGAGTACCTCTAAAAACTCTGGCTGGTACTGGCGAGTTACTTTGCGTTCGCTGAGGAAAGTGCAAACTTCTTCGAGTGTTAGTGACTCCACCCCCTCTTTGAGGGTTACATAAGCGCATAGCCGCTCGCCCAGGCGGTCATCGGGCTTACCTACCAGCGCTAGAGTGTGGATCTTCGGATGTTGGTAGAGAGTGTTCTCGATATCGACGATGGGGATGTTCTCGCCGCCGCGGATCACTACGTCCTTAGAGCGCCCGGTGATGCGGACGTAGCCTGCTTCATTTAGGCGAGCTAAATCTCCTGTTGGGAACCAGCCTTCAGCATCTACGCCGTAAAGATCCGGCTGTTTAAAGTAGCCGACGAAGAGGCTGGCGCCTCGCACCCATAGGTTGCCCTCTTGATTAGGAGGCAAAACGTTGCCCTCAATATCCGTCACTTTGAGCTCCATGTAGGGAAGCGGCACGCCATCGGTATTGACTGCATTGGATGGTTCGTCATCAGGTAGAGTAGTGGTCACTGCGCCGTTCTCAGTCATTCCCCAGGCAGAGAGAATGCGGGTGGGAAGATTTTTGGCGGCTTTTTCAACCAGCGGGCTGGGTATCGGTGCGCCAGCACAAAGGAAAAGCGTCAGCGACTGAAGGTCTGATCCGTGCTCGATAGCTTGTGTGGCGATATCAGTCAGGAAGGGAGTCGAACCAAGCATTAGTCGTGGCTTCTCAGCGCGAATAATCTTCACTGCCTCCTCAGGCAGCCAAGTGTCCTGAAGCACTACAGTCGCTTTGAGATAGATAGGCAGCAGTAAGCCATAAAGAAAACCCAACTGATGCGCCAGTGGAGAGGGCATAAAGACAGTGTCTTCCTCTCCCAGCCCTAGCCGTGAGGCAAAGGGACGAATATGGCTCATCAGGGTATTAGATGTGTGCATCACGCCTTTAGGCTTACCAGTAGTGCCTGAGGTGTAGAGCAGCTGTACGACGTCATCACCCGATATTCGGCGGGCCTCGAACAAGGTATTTGTGTCGATTTCACTTTCCCAGGCGCGGTCAAGCAGTACTTTTTCGAAGCTATCGTCATCATCACTACCGATGACCAGTACATGCTTTAAAGAGGGCAGATCCGTTTGTAAGCCATTGGCCATGGCAGCATGATCAAAATTTCGGAACATTTTCGGAACCACTAGCACCTTGCTTTCGGCCATCCGAAGCATGAATGCTAATTCGTGTTCGCGAAAAATAGGCATTAGTGGATTAAGTACGGCGCCAATACGAACACAGGCCATGTGTAGGGCTGTCATTTGCCAGCCGTTGGGCAATTGGCAAGAAACAATGTCACCTTTTTCCACGCCGAGTCCGGCTAGTCCTGCCGCTATGCGAATGCTTTTTTCGTTAAGCTCGCGGTAGTTGAGTGCTGAGCGGCTCCCATCAGCCATCTGATAGGTAATGATCGCCGGCTTTTCGCTCATTGAGGTCACAGCATTTTTCAGATAGTCCGTAATGGTCATGTCATTCCATGCGCCAAGCGTCACCATCGACTTTCTTCGCTCAGGCATCAAATTGGTATGAATTTTCATTAATCCTCCTTTAATTAATTGTTATTATTGAATTTATTATTTTTTTGGTGCGCGTTTTTATAGGCGCTTGGGAAGAAATTTAGGCTACGATAATTTTTATGTCAACATGTTGTCATTTATTTTGAGCGGAAATAAATTTACGCCATGAATTACATAGAGTTGGAAGAGGGTGGCGCGACCACCTGTTGGCATGAGTAGCCGATGGCAAATGACGGGGTGTCTTGCAGCAGCGTAAGCAAAAAATTTATGGTTTCACAAGTAAGCAGGTCTGAAAATCCATTAGTTGTAAGCAACAGTTAGTAAAGAAGGTGAATATTTCAAAGTATGTACGACATACGCATGTAGGGTTTTTTTGGAACAGTATGTTTATTTTTTAAGTAATTGATTTTATTTACTTAAATGTCCTTGTGTTCTCTTATGATGCGGCTTAGCTAAGTATGCAACTCAACCTGAGAGGTATTGGCAGCTGAGAGCGTTAGTCGTAACACTCATCTGTACAGTTTTTCCTCTGCAGGTAACTACCATGTCGCAAACCACTGGGGTCGTTGAGCAAACGTCCTACGCGGAAGCCTCTGCTTTTAAGCCGATCTCTCTTGTGCTGGGCATCCTAATTGGCTTAGGTGTTTTCTTCCTGTTGCCAGAAACGCTGGCCTTTAATGCTCGTCTAGTGGCAGGCATTGCAATGCTGATGGCCACTTGGTGGATGACAGAGGCGATTCCGATTCCGGCTACATCACTGCTTCCGCTCGTGGTATTCCCATTTTTTGATATTGCGTCGGTGGGTGAGACTGCTTCGCCTTATGCGCACAGCATTGTCTTTCTAGTGTTGGGGGGAGTCCTGCTAGGTTTAGCAACGCAGCGTTGGAATTTACATCGCCGCTTCGCGCTATTGACAGTGCTAACAGTGGGTACCAAGCCTGCTCAAATTGTGTTTGGCTTGATGTTCGCTAGCTGGTTTATCACGATGTGGGTGAGCAATACCGCCACCGCAGTGATTATGGTGCCCATTGGAGGCTCGATCATCGCGCTGGTGAAGTCATTGGGTAACGGTGATGAAACGCCCAAGTTCTCTGCCGCTGTTTTACTGGGCATTGCCTACGCCATCACCATTGGCTCCATGGCGACGTTGATTGGCCAGCCGCCTATGGCGCTAATGCGCGCGTATATGGAAAACACCCACGCACTTAATATAGGGTTTGGCCACTGGATGCTGGTGGGGGTCCCTTTCTCATTCACCATGCTCATGCTGGCTTGGCTAGTTCTGAACAAGTTGGTGTTCCGCTCGGAAGTTAAGAATATCCAGGGCGGCCGAGCGATGATCGAAGCAGAACTCAAAAAGATGGGCCGTCTGTCGGCTGAAGAGTCACGTGTATTGATGGTTTTTGCCGGGGCTGTGTTCTGTTGGGTCTTCCTGCCGTTAATCGCGAGAATTCCAGTCGTGCAGAGTGCGCTGCCTTGGTTAGGTAACATCAACGATACCAGTGTGGCGATTCTTGCGGCGATTCTGATGTTCGTGATTCCTGCCTCTAAAGGAAAAGGGACCTTGCTGGATTGGTCGGCCACCCGTGACGTGCCCTGGGGAGTACTGATTTTGTTTGGTGGTGGCTTAACACTATCAGCTCAGTTCACCGCCACTGGTTTGAGTGCATGGGTTGGCGAGAGCGTTTCGGGATTATCTGAGCTACCGCCGATTCTGATCCTAACCATCACAGCTATCGTTATTATTCTATTGACCGAGTTAACCAGTAACACGGCGACGGCGGCTGCCTTCTTCCCCATTATGGGATCTATTGCCATGGGACTGGGTATCGAGCCTTTCTTGATGACCATTGTGGTCACCTTCGCCGTTAGTTGTGCCTTTATGTTGCCAGTCGCAACGCCTTCTAACGCAGTGGCTTTCGCCACAGGGGATCTTCCCATCAAAAGCATGATTCGGGCAGGTATCTGGCTCAATATCATA
>NZ_LVIA01000047.1:0-10578 GCF_001596805.1 Halomonas sp. KX33721
CTTTGAGAACTACAAAGGCTTCCTGTTCGGCAGCCTGAGTGACGATGTGCAGCCGCTCGAACAGCACCTAGGTGAAACCACCAAGGTCATCGACAACATCGTCGACCAAGCCCCCGAAGGTCTTGAGATCCTGCGCGGCACCTCATCGTACACCTACACCGGCAACTGGAAGCTGCAGGCCGAAAACGGTGCCGACGGTTACCACGTCAGCTCCGTGCACTGGAACTACGCCTCCACCATGGAGCGCCGCAACTACGATGCCGGTGGTACCAAGGCGGTCGACGCGGACGGCTGGTCGAAAAGCAAAGGCGGCTTCTACTCCTACGAAAACGGCCACATGATGCTGTGGACCCGGCTGCTCAACCCCGAAGTCCGCCCGGTCTACCAAGAAAAGGAGTGGATCCAAGAGCAGTTAGGGGAAGCCCGCGCCGACTCGATTGTGAATCAAACGCGCAACCTGTGCCTCTACCCCAACGTCTACCTGATGGACCAGTTCTCCACGCAAATCCGCGTGCTGCGCCCCATCGACGTCAATAAAACGGAAGTCACGATCTACTGCTTCGCCCCCAAAGGCGAGTCAGCGGAAAACCGTCGTGTGCGTATCCGCCAATACGAAGACTTCTTCAACGTCTCCGGCATGGGCACACCGGATGACCTCGAAGAGTTCCGTGCGTGTCAGGAAGGTTACAACGGCGCCCTAGCTGAATGGAATGACCTCTCCCGCGGCGCCAAGCAATGGATCGAAGGCGCGGACGAAAACGCCCAGGCCATCGGCATGAAACCACTGCTCAGCGGCGCCTCTCCCGAAGATGAAGGCCTCTACGTACTGCACCACAAGCACTGGGTCAGCGAAATGCTGCGCGCCATCGACAAAGAGCGCAGTCAGTTTATCGCCACCGCGACCGCCTAAGCGCCCGATGCCTAAAGAAAGGAGAGAAAGGCCATGAGTATCAGCTATCACGACATCCAAGCCTTTTTATACCGCGAAGCCCGTCTGCTGGACGACCGCGAGTGGGACGAATGGCTCACGCTGTATCACAAAGACGCCGAGTTCTGGATGCCGGCCTGGGACGACGACGACCAGCTCACCCGCGACCCCCATAGCGAGATCTCCCTGATCTACTACCCCAACCGCGAAGGGTTAGAAGATCGGGTGTATCGCATCAAAACCGAGCGTAGTGGTGCCAGCACACCGGAGCCACGTACTACGCACCAGGTAAGCAACCTGGAGATCCTGACGCACGAGGGTGACACGGTCACACTGCGGTTCAACTGGCACACGTTGAGTCATCGCTATAAAAAGACCGACAGCTTTTTTGGCACCTCGTTTTACACCCTGGACGTGTCGAGCGAGCGTCCATTGATCACAAGAAAAGTCGTGCAGCTGAATAACGACTATATCCATCAGGTCATTGACATTTACCACGTGTGACCTGATGGGAGAGGAGATTTAATCATGAGTTATACCATTGCCCTCAATTTTGAGGACGGCGTGACCCGCTTTATTGGCTGTAAAGAAGGGGAAACCGTTCTTGATGCCGCGTACCGGCAGAAAGTGAACCTCCCGATGGATTGCTCTGACGGCGTGTGTGGTACCTGCAAAGGCCACTGTGAGCAGGGCGAGTTTGATATGGGCGACGAGTACCTGGAAGAAGCACTGTCTGACGAAGAAGCTGCAGAAGGCCAAGTGCTGACGTGCCAAATGGTGCCGTCTTCGGACTGCGTTATCCAAGTACCTGTGGCGTCCACACTGTGCAAAACACAGGTGGGCAAAGTTGAGGGCACGGTAGCGGCGGTTGAGCAACTCTCCGAGGACAGTATTGAACTGGTGGTTGATTTAGATGATGAAGCGGGACTCGCCTTTTTGCCGGGTCAGTACATTCATATTGACGTACCTGGCACTGAGTTACACCGCTCTTATTCATTCAGCTCTCAGCCAAGTGATAAGCGAGCCACTTTCTTGATTCGCAATATTCCCAACGGGGTAATGAGTGGCTATCTGACCGAGCGCGCTACAGTAGGCGACAGGCTCACCCTAACAGGCCCATTAGGCAGTTTTTACCTACGCGAAGTAAAGCGTCCGGTACTGATGCTGGCTGGCGGTACGGGACTTGCGCCATTTTTGTCCATGTTAGCGCAACTGGTCGATAAGGGGTGTGATGCGCCCATCCACATGATTTACGGCGTTAATAAAGATGATCACCTCGTCAAAATAGATGCATTAGATGCTTTCGCTGAGAAGCTACCTAGCTTCAGCTACTCCACTGTGGTGGTGGACGAGGCCAGCGAGCATCCGCGCAAGGGGTATGTGACTCATCATATGGACGCCGCTGTCATGCATGATGGTGATGTGGATGTGTACCTATGTGGGCCGCCTCCGATGGTGGATGCTGTGCTCAAGTACTTCGATGGTGAAGGGATTGAACCGCAAAGCTTCCACTATGAAAAATTCACTCCTAACCAAGTGGGAGCGTAAGCATGAGCGATCAGCGTTCAGATAGGGCTCGTTTTCAGGATCGGGTGATGATAGTCACGGGTGCCGCTCAAGGGATTGGGCGGCGGGTTGCCGAGCGCGCGGCGGCTGAAGGAGCATGCTTGGTGCTGGTGGATCGCTCTGACTATATTCACGACGTGGTGGCGGAGATCAGCCAGGGCGGTAGTCAGGTGATGGCGGTACAAGCAGACCTGGAAACCTGGTCAGGTGCTGAGCAGGCAATGCAGGCGGCTGTCAACAAGTTTGGGCGTATTGATATTTTGATCAATAACGTTGGCGGCGCCATCAACTTCAAGCCCTTTACGGAGTTTAGCGAGGCCCAAGTTTCCGCAGAGATCAACCGCTCTTTAATGCCGACGTTGTGGTGCTGCCGCGCGGCTCTACCAACGATGGTGGCCCAGGGCGCTGGCGTGATTGTCAACGTCTCCTCCGTGGCGACCCGAGGCATCCACCGTATCCCTTACTCGGCGGCCAAGGGAGGTGTTAATGCGCTGACTGAGTCACTGGCATTTGAATACACTGATGCTGGCATCCGCGTAGTGGCCGCCGGCATCGGCGGCACCGAGGCGCCGCCGCGCCGGATCTCCCGCGGCACCCCCGAGCCTCGCAACGAGACCGAACGGGCTTGGTTCCAGGCACATATCGACCAGACCAAGCAAAGCTGCCTGATGAAACGCTACGGCACGCTCGATGAGATGGCCGCACCGATCCTGTTCCTGGCCTCAGATGAGGCGAGTTACATCACTGGCAGCGTGCTACCGGTGGGCGGTGGCGACCTCGGTTAGTTAGCAGTTCAAAAAAAAGATAATTCTAAAGAAATATTAACTATAACTCTAAGCACAATAATCCCCTGGAGCACACCGTGAAACATATTGAGAAAGGCGTCAGCCTAAGGTATGCGCCCCGCGACTTCCTGCGTGACCTCAATGCCGACAATGCTAGTACGGGCTTGGTTGCAGGAATCTTGGGGCTCAGCGTTGGAGTGGTTCACATCAGTGCTGGCACTACGGCTGGCCTCGACTCCTCCTTTATCATGATATGGGTCATCAGCTACCTGATGATCAATGGCTTGTTTGGGCTTTTCATGCCCGCTTACTACCGCTTGCCGCTCCCGATGGCTAACTCCATCCCTGGGGCATTAATGTTTGCAGCGGTCATCCCTGTAATAGGCTTAGAGGCCGCGTTAGGAGCAAGCTTGATTGCAGGAGCCATCACGCTGGTCGCTGGTGTGACCGGGGTGATGGGTATCGTCATGCGTTTGATACCAATGCCAATAGTGATGGGCATGGTGGGTGGTATGCTGCTTAGTTTTGGCCTAAACATGGTCAAGCCGCTGGAGAGTGCCATTTTGCCTGCCTCTATTATGATCCTGGCTTTCTTTATCTCTACTCGGCTCTTTCGCAAGATCCCACCGCTGATCATCTCAATGTTGGCGGGCCTTACTTATCTTACTGTGACAGGGGTTGATCTATCAGGCATTGAGGCAACCATTCGCTTCCCTGAGTTCATCATGCCTGAGTTCACCCTTGGTGCCTTTCTGACCTACGGGCTACCGCTCGCTATCATTCTGGTTGGTATGGAGACACCCGCAGGTGTGGGTCTAGTCAAAGGCATGGGTTACAAAGATGCACCAGCGAATGCAATTACCGCCGTGGGGGGAATAGGCACCATGGTGTCATCATTCTTCAACCTGCATAGCACCTGCATTGCGGCACCGATGACTGGCGTTTGTGCTTCACCGGAGGCGGGGACTCACGAAAAACGCTGGGTAGCAGCCGTGATTGCGGGGGCTATCTTTGTGGTTGCCGCGCCTTTCTACGGCTATGTGGTCAGCCTACTGGAGGCTACGCCGCGCTACTTTATTGCCATTATCGCTGGGCTGGCACTGATGCGGGTCATCACCTCCTCAATGGCTATCGCCTTTTCAGGCAAGAAGCATGAAATAGGTGCACTGTTTGCCTTTCTAATTGCCGCGTCGGGAATTCAGATTCTCGGCATCGGCGCCACGTTTTGGGCGTTGGTATTGGGCGTGGTCGTTTCAGCAATCTTCGAAACCAAGGACTTCGAGTTTATTTTCACCCGTGAGGTGGTCACCAAAAGCGGTTGACCTTTTGTTACCTCTGTCACTCGATAACCGCATCCTCCTTTGCCCGTGTCTGCTATCGCTGCTCGGGCATTTTTTCTCAACAGCATTGGATAAAAATGCCGATGGAGAACTTCCACCGGCAAAAGCTTGTTTTCAATGCACTTAAGGCGGTGCGCTGATGCCGCGTCCACTATAAGCTAGCCAGCATTAATGGATGCTATACGCTCAGCCATTCATCCGGATAATAGGCTTAAGCGTCATTCCTTCAGCACTATCGGCGGCTGCTTGGTTGATGTCCTCAAAGGAGTAGTACTTCACCAGCTTATCGAAGGGGAAGCGACCCTGTTGGTAAAGTTCTACCAACTGAGGAATAAACTGTCTTGCCACGCTGTCTCCTTCGACGATACCGCGAATACTTTTTCCTCCTAAAAGGAGATCGTTCACATCAAAAGCGGCCTCGGTGCCCAAAGCAGGAGCCCCCACCACCCCTAGCATGCCTAGACCGCCAAGGGCATCTACCCCTTGACGAAGCACCTCGGGACGGCCTGTCGACTCCAACGCGAAATCAACACCGCCTCCGCTTATTTGCTGAATACGTTCTACTACTGACTCCTCTTTGGAGTTGATGGTATGTGTCGCCCCCAGCTCTTTGGCTAGCTCCAGGCGTGAAGGGATGATGTCAATGGCAATAATGGTAGTGGCACCTGCAATTTTTGCTGCCATGATGGACGCAAGCCCCACGGCCCCTGCACCAAAGGCGGCAAAACGGCTTCCAGGCGTGACTTTGAGAGCATTGATAACGGCACCGGCGCCTGTCTGTATGCCGCAACCTAGGGGGCCAAGTAATTCAAGAGGCGCGTCTTTTGGCACTTTGACTGCATTGTTTTCCCGGCTCAGGGAGTAGGTAGCGAAGGAGGACTGGCCAAAAAAATGATCGTGCAGAGGCTGGTTGTTACCATCACGAATGGCTTGGAAGCCGTCGGGGTCACCACCGCTGAAATTGCGTCCAAAAAAGTCTTTACAGTACGATGCATGTCCGGCATCACAAGGGTTGCAAGCACCGCAGTATGCATAACTCAGGACGACGTGGTCGCCAATTTCAAGTGAGGTAACTCCAGGGCCTACGGCTTCCACAACACCTGCGCCCTCATGCCCCAATACGGCAGGTAATGGCACCGGATAATACTGATCACGTACGATCAGGTCTGTATGGCACATACCGGTCGCCACCACCCTGACCAGCACTTCGTCTCCCTGGGGTGGGCGAATGCTCGCTTTTTCTATTGTAAAGTCAGCTCCTTTCTCTCGGGTGACTGCAACTGTAATGTCCGTGTGTGTATTGTTTGTCATGGTTCACCTCGGTATTGCGTTGTAATAAGAAATTTCTGGCTAAAGGCAGCATTTAAAGAGGGTAGGCGGGCGCCTCCCCCTTGAGCGTTAGCCACTGCCACTGCGTGAATTCATCTATATTGCTGCTCCCCCCCACGCTGGTTCCATTGCCTGAGGCGCCAACCCCGCCGAAGGGGTTGATGACTTCGTCATTCACTGTTTGATCATTAATGTGCAACAACCCTGTTCTTAGCTGCTCGCCTAAGCGTAAAGCACGGCCCACATCGCGCGAAATCACCCCGGCCGATAGCCCATACTCTGTATTATTGGCAAGTGCTACTGCCTCTGCGTCTGTGTCGAAAGGGATAACCACGGCAATAGGGGCAAACGCCTCCTCGTGAAAAATAGGGTTATCGGTGGTGACATCGCTGACGACCGCCGGCTTAAAGAAAAGCCCGTCGGTTTCACCACCCACGAGTACGTTGCCCCCGGACGCTTTTGCGCGAGACAGCAGGTCACATGCGTGATCCAGTTGGCCCTTGTCAATCAATGGGCCGAGAGCGAATTCTCCACTGCGCGGGTCACCAACGCTTAAGCTGCGTGCTTTCTCTGTCAGGCGTTCGAGGAAACGATCATAGATGTCCCGCTGAACCAGAATGCGGCCGCTCGACATGCAGATTTGACCCTGATGCAGATAGGCCCCCCAAGTGGCATTACTAATGGCCAAATCTAGGTCGGCATCATCAAGTATGATCAGCGAGTTTTTGCCGCCTAGCTCCAGCGATACTTTCTTAAGCAAACGGCCCGCGGTTTCGCCAATTTTTCGTCCTGCGGCTGTCGAGCCCGTAAACTGAATCATGGCAACGTTACGATTCTCGACCAGTGCCGCCCCTGCTTCACCGCCTCCTGGCAGCATGGCAAGCACACCTTTAGGTAAGCCCGCCATCTCAAATAGACGCGCAATACTGACACCGCCACATACACTGGTGCGTGGGTCGGGTTTGAGTATGACCGCATTACCCAATGCCAGCGCAGGGGCGACCGCGCGTATAGCGAGGTACAGGGGAAAGTTAAAAGGTGATATGACGCCGACTACACCCACAGGACGACGGCGTGCAATATTGAGACGGCCAGGCGTTGAGGGCATCAGCTCTCCCGCCGCACGTGAAGGTAACGAGGCGGCTTCGTGCAGTACTTTTATTGATATCGCCACTTCAAACGCGGCCTTGGCGGGCGTTGAACCGCTCTCGTCTATGAGCCAGTGGATCAATTCATCTTGGTGCTCCTCAGCGGTACGGGCGGCTTGGCGCATGATGGCCGCACGCTCATCGTACGGGGTGTTGGCCCAAGCGGTGGCGGCTGCGTTGCTTTTTTCGGCGACGGCATCTACCTGCTCGCTAGCAGCGCTGCCGATATGGCCAAGTGTTGCGTCACTGGCAGGTGCTTTGACCGCCAATACGTCGCCGGTACCTGCTACCCACTGGCCTGTAAAGACGTGTTTTTGCCATATGGAAGGTGCCAGTAATTGTGCATCGGACATGATGTTTCTCCTTTTCAATTGACTCACGCGTGCTTCAATATCGGTACTACGCTTTTCTCTAAGTTACCCCATTGCCTTAGCCATACTTGTGGCAACAAGGCTCAGGGGGCATATGCCATTGTGTTGGCGTTGCCAGTAGGTGCGTGTTCAGAATACTTTGGCTACACGAAGATTAATGCGCTGGTCTTCCTTGAAGCCATTTTCAACATTGATGTCCTGGCCGTACTGCATCTGGAGTTGAAGAGTGGGTTGAACAAAGGTCGCGAACGTTGCCTGCCAACGACTGTTATCAAGTGCGTCGTCTTGCCGAACACCACCAACGGTCGTTTCGCCGCCGAAGGAGTGATAGTAGGAGAGGGCAAGGTGGCTTTGAGGGCTGAGTAAGTACTTGAAATGTGTCTGTAGGCTTTGGCTATCATTTTGCTCACGACGCGTACCTATAAAGTCATCGTTATCGCCGTAAGTCGCGTATTCGGCGATGATATCCAGCATAAAATCGTCACCAAGACCGGTGACGTAACCTGCTTGGAAAATGCCTTTCCAGCGATTTTCACCGACATTAATGGGGCCATTAGAGGCGTCGTACTTTCCCGCAGGCATTGAGGCAAAGGCGGAGAGACCAAACCACTTTTGTTGATCCGGGTTGTTCACTAACCACGTAGTGGCGCCGATCATGGGATCGCCCATGCCACTAGAGGAGGTCGGCTCCAGAGGGCCGAAAGGTGCTTTCAATTCAACCCTACCGAAAGGCAGTATTATCTGGGGATTGACGGTATACCCACCGATATTCAGATAGTGAATAAATCGGGCTAAACCGATACGGGTATCGAGCCCCGTATCATCGCGAAGCAAATCACCGTTCGCGTAAACTGAATCCCGGCTAGCATGCTGTAAATAAAGCAGCCCTAGCGTACTGCCTTCTGGTAGTGGTACGTAGTCACCCGGGTCTGTGGCAATTTCGGCGGCATTGGCGGTTAAAGTGGCGGTGGTGCTAAGCGTTAATGCTCCAGCCATCGCGAGAACATGTCGAATCTTTTTGCTCAGTGGGCCGCAGTGCATGGGCAGGCTATACGTCCGCATGTTATGTATCTCCATCATGCTTATTGATCTTGTAAGGTGCCTGCAATCTGTAGCGAGAAGCATGCCAACTGAGACGGTCGTGAATATTTATTTTAAGTTGTTGATTTTTATGATCCCCAAGCGTTCCTTCAGGGCCTTGATATAGTGCGTAGGCGTCTCAAAGTGAGAGCAATGTCTTAACATTCTCATTTTGATACAGCTTTAGCTTAGGGTGTATGCGTCGCTCTTCTGTTGCTCTTATGCCATGAGGCCCAGCTTGGACGGCTATTTTATGCTCTGGATTTCCTTGATTTTGCGATAAAGCGTGGCGCGGCCTATCCCTAGATGTTTGGCAGCTTTGCTGACATTGCCATCGGTCTTTTCTAACGCTGCCTCAATCATATGCTGCTCTTGGGCCTTTAGTGTTGATGAGTAGCGCTTCCTTGAATGTTGAGGTGGGCTGTCAACGATCTCTGTGGGTAGGTGGCAAAGATCGATCAGGTGATCGCTATCATCAGCCATTACATCAGCGTGTTTTAGGGCATGGCGCAGTTCGCGTACATTTCCTGGCCAGGGGTAGTTCTCCAGTCGTTTGAGGGCATCAAATGATAGCTGACGCGTACCCTGGGTGACTTGTGAACACTGCTCTACTAAAAATGCCTGTAACCGCGAGCGCTCTCTTAAAGGTGGGATTCTTAGCGGCATCCCTTGTATGCGGTAAAGCAGATCATCACGGAAAGCACCTTGAGCTACGGCTGATGCCAGATCATGGTGAGTTGCACAGATTAACTGGAAGTTTACGCTTTTCGTCTTACCCGCCCCCAGGCGGCTCACTTCGTTTGTTTCCAGCACTCTCAGCAGCCTGGATTGAAGAGTAAGGGGCATATCCCCAATTTCATCGAGAAATAAGGTGCCGCCGTTGGCCTGCTCGATCTTACCCGGCGCGCCGCCACGGCGAGCGCCTGTGTAGGCCCCCTCGGTATATCCAAAAAGCTCGCTTTCAATCAATGTCTCAGGAATAGCGGCGCAGTTAATAGCGATGAACTCTCCTGTTTTGTTGTCACTCTGTTCGTGAAGAGTCTTGGCCATGACTTCCTTGCCTACACCGGTTTCTCCCAGAATCAATACGGGAAGACGCTTGTTAACAGCTCTCAGGGCAAGTGGAATCTGTTTGTTAAGAGTCGCGTCGCCAAAGTCGGGTACCGATTCAACCGCTGACAAATGACGCTTGCTATCTTTACAGGTAGCCGTTCCCTCAATCAGGCTTGTCTGATGCTGCACCGTTGGATTTAGTACGAAGGAAAGTCCGGAAGATGTCCGGCCTACCAATGGGGGGCGCTGACCCCTGGCGGCATCGACCAGTTCGCCAAAGCGAAGATCAAATAGTTCCTGGAAGTTTTTCGGGGCATGGCTAGCGGTGAGGCCGATCACTTCGCGCACCTTCGGCGTCATACCCAGGATTTCGCCCTCGGGGCCGAGGGCGATCAACATATCATTAGTTGTGGGTACTTGCTGCCAGCTTAGTTGCAGGATCAAGTAGGGCCCTAGCTGCATGATCAAGCGATGTTCGATCGCCCGCGCGCACTGGGTGACGAGTGAAAGTGCACTGCCTGGGGCCAAGCTGTGCTCCCGAGTGATATCAATCGAACCAATCACTTGACCGTAGGGGGCGATGATGGGAGCGGCTGCACAATTCAGCGATTGATTAGTGGTGTAGTAGTGCTCCGGCCCTGAAACAGCAACAGGTCGGCCAGCCGTAAGCGCGCAGCTCATCGCCGATGTCCCAATGTATTGCTCCGAGAGATTGACCCCAGGACGGAAGGCCTGCTTGAGAACCCTGCCGGAGTGAGCGTTAGATTGATAGGTGCATAGAGCATGGCCTTGGTGGTCAGTGAGTAGCAGTGCGTAGCCCGCACCACTAATGGTGCGATGAAGCTGTTCAATGGGGATAGTGGCTGCATTAGTAAGGTTTTGATTTTTTTGTTTAATTTCGTTAAATCTACTGCATAGGTGTTTCAAGTTGTTCTGTAACTAAGGTTCATTTTTACTTATATCGAAAATAGCACCGCT
>NZ_LVIA01000048.1:0-32627 GCF_001596805.1 Halomonas sp. KX33721
CACGGTGTCGGTGGCCAGTGGCAGGCGAACAGGCCTCCCAGGGTAAGACGCGCGACCTTCCTCCCATCTACCCGCCGCATCTACTTCCACATCTTCTGGATAGCTATTGGGCTTCGAGTTTCATGGCCCTCTCGCCCAGATGTGGCTGCCTCATATGCGGTTCCTGTTCGTCGGGCCAGGAGTTTGCCTACAGCTTCCTTCAGATTCCGCCTCACGACGAACACCCTTGCTGTTCAGCTAACGGTTCCCGCTATCAGGGTCCGTAGGGGACTTTCACCCCCAAGTCATCCGGCCAACCACCACGGCGGACCGGATAGCGCCTAATTGGCGCTGCGCGCCATGCCTGGCGCACCATAAAAAAAACGCCACGTTATAAATAACGTAGCGTTTAGAAATATTGGTGGAGCCTAGCGGGATCGAACCGCTGACCTCAACACTGCCAGTGTTGCGCTCTCCCAGCTGAGCTAAGGCCCCACATGCTGCCAGTTTCGTGCAGCGGGGCGAATACTAATCCACAGCACTGTAAGAGTCAAGCATTAAAGCAAACCAGCATCATCTAATTCTCCTTTGCTGAGAGCTGTGGCACTCTATAGGTTCGCAGCGTGCGTATCGCTTGAGTCCACGATGATTACCTGCAGGAGCCAGACCTTTGATCAACGTTTTAATTGCCGATGATCACCACCTGGTGAGAACCAGCATCGCCCACCTGCTAAACGAAGAGTCCGATATTAAAATTGTGGGCGAAGTGGATGATGGAGAGAGCGCCGTCGCCCAGTGCCGACAACTAAAGCCTGACATTGTCCTCATGGATATTCGTATGCCGGGTATCGGCGGGCTAGAAGCCACACGGCGTATTCATCGCACCCTGGCTGACATTAAGGTTATCATTCTTACCGCCCACTTAGAGGACAGCGTCCTGAGGCGCATGCTTGAAGCCGGTGCATCGGGCTTTTTAAGCAAAGGGGCTGATGCGGTGGAAATGACCGATGCCATTCGCCAAGTCTTCCGCAACGGGCGCTATATAAGCCAAGAAATTGCACAGCGGCTAGCACTCGCCCACTTCACTGACGAAGATAGCCCATTTAACCAGCTCTCTGATCGCGAGCTACAAATTGCTTTGATGATCGTCAACTGTCAGCGAGTACAAGATATTTCTGACCGTCTACACCTTAGCCCTAAAACTGTTAACACTTACCGTTATCGCTTGTTTGATAAGCTACATGTCACCAGTGATGTCGAGTTGACCCATCTCGCCTTACGCCACGGTCTAGTCGAAGGTTTTGACGCCACTATGGGATAGACCTACCATCGCAGCTTCTGCCGTTTAAGAGCTCCAATGCCCAGCTATGACTTTTGATGCCAAGCAGTTTTTAAGCTCTGTCAGCACTTCACCCGGTGTTTACCGCATGCTGGATGAGGAGCAAAACACGCTCTATGTCGGCAAAGCGAAGCGTTTGAAAGCACGGCTGGCAAGCTATTTCCGCGGCCAGCTCAATACCAAAACCCAGGCGATGGTGGCACGCATTGCCGATATTCAAATTACGGTTACCCGTAGCGAAACCGAAGCACTGCTGCTTGAACAAACATTAATTAAGGAGCTTCGCCCGCCCTACAACATCCTGCTACGGGATGATAAATCCTACCCGTTTGTGTTTGTCACTGACCGCCACCCCTACCCCGCTTTGGAATATAAGCGAGCACGCCAGCGTCGCGACGATGGCCGCTACCTGGGCCCCTACCCCAGCAGCGGGGCCGTAAAAGAGAGCCTGACACTGATGCAGAAAATTTTTCGCATCCGTAACTGCGAAGACAGTGTTTTTGCCCACCGCTCTCGCCCTTGCTTGCAGTATCAAATTCAGCGCTGCAGCGCCCCTTGTGTTGATTACATCTCAGAAGAGGAGTATCGCCGGGATGTGGAACATGCGGTGATGTGCCTAGAAGGCAAAAGCGAGCACGTGACCCAGCTATTAACCCAAGAGATGGAAGTAGCCAGCCAAGCGCTCCACTTTGAAGAGGCCGCACGCCTGCGTGACCAAATCCAGCAGCTACGCCAGCTGCAGCAGCGCCAGTTTGTGGATAACGAGAGCGGCGACGCAGACGTTTTCGCCTTAGCCCAACGCACTGGCGCACTCGGCATCTCCATATTGAGCGTGCGTGATGGTCGTCTACTGGGCGCTCGGCACCATACGCCAAAGAATGATCTAGACCTGCCGCCAGAAATGCTGCTGACCGAAGTGGTTAGTCAATACTATTTTGGCCAGCCGCATAACGTACCCCGAGAAGTAATTACTAGCCTCCCGCTGGAAGATAGCACTCTGATTGCCGATGCCCTCTCTCAGCAAGCAGGCAAAAAAGTCAGAGTAGCAAGCCAAGTGCGCGGGCATCGCGCCCAATGGCAGCACCTCGCCATGACCAACGCCGAGCAGCAGCTTGCATCACAGCTGGCCAATAAAACCCAGCTCACTCAGCGGTTTGAGGCACTGCAAAAAGCGCTGGGACTGGAAAAACTGCCAGAGCGGCTTGAGTGTTTCGATATCAGCCACAGCCAGGGCGAAGCCACCGTGGCGTCTTGCGTGGTGTTTGACCACCAAGGCCCGCGTAAAAGTGACTATCGCCACTTCCGCATTGAAGGCATCGCAGCAGGGGATGATTACGCCGCCATGCAACAAGCGCTGACGCGGCGCCTGAAGCGGGTAAAAAACGGAGAAGCAGTGGCCCCCGATATTCTGATTGTGGATGGCGGCAAAGGGCAGCTCAATATGGCACGCGGGGTACTAAACGACCTTTCGGTCACCAACATCATTCTACTAGGCGTTGCCAAAGGAGCCACTCGCAAGGCCGGGCTGGAAACTCTCTTCTTAGAGACCAGCGATAACCCGCTACCTTTAGATCCGGCTTCGCCGGCACTGCATTTAATCCAGCATATCCGCGATGAGTCCCACCGCTTTGCGATTGCAGGCCACCGGGCAGCGCGAGACAAAGCGCGACGCACGTCTACTTTGCAGGATATTCCTGGCATAGGCCCTAAACGGCGGCGTGAACTTCTGCGCTTTTTTGGTGGCCTACAAGGCGTACAAAAGGCCAGCCGTGATGAACTAGCCAGGGTGCCCGGAATTAATGCAGCCCTCGCAGAGAGCATTTATACGGCACTGAATGGATAAACTTGTTCTTAACATGGATGCAATGCGCTAAGGGGGATAGAATAACCCGCACATTACACTCCGACTTTCATGATTCTCCGGCAAGGATCGCACCCTGCGATGAACATACCCAACATACTCACACTGGCAAGAATCGTCTTTATCCCACTACTGGTAGTACTGTTTTATCTACCTTTCAGTTGGAGCATGCCGGTTGCCGCTGGTTTATTTGCCCTAGCATCGGTCACCGACTGGCTCGATGGCTATCTGGCCCGCCGCTGGAATCAGTCGACCCCCTTCGGTGCCTTTTTAGACCCTGTGGCAGACAAACTTATGGTCGCCGTGGCGCTTGCACTGTTAATTGAGCGTTTTGACACGCTGATCCTAACGCTGCCCGCACTGGTGATTATCGGTCGTGAGATCGTTATTTCAGCCCTGCGGGAGTGGATGGCCGAAATGGGTAAACGCGGCATGGTGGCAGTCTCTTGGGTTGGCAAACTAAAAACCACGCTGCAGATGGTCGCCATTCTGGTGCTGCTGGCCTTCCCGCCAGGGCACGAAATCGCGCTACTGGGCGTGGTTGTTCTGTACGCTGCCGCTGCTCTCACGCTTTGGTCAATGGCTCAGTATCTAAAAGCTGCTTGGCCGCACCTTAGTCGCTCAATGTAGGCAGCATAAATGTCAGCAGCACAGTAGCTCTTTGAACCCGTTGATAAATTGATTGTTTGACAAGCGCGCAGCGATGCGTATAATTCGCCCTCGAGTCGAGCGGGAATAGCTCAGTGGTAGAGCATCGCCTTGCCAAGGCGAGGGTCGAGAGTTCGAATCTCTTTTCCCGCTCCATTTGGTTAACACCAATGACTTGTTAGGCTGGATGGCAGAGTGGTTATGCAGCGGACTGCAACTCCGTGTACGCCGGTTCGATTCCGACTCCAGCCTCCATTGTCAGTGTAGCGATTGCTGCTAAAGCGCCAATACACTGCCCGGATGGCGAAATTGGTAGACGCAAGAGACTTAAAATCTCTCGGAGGCAACTCCGTGCCGGTTCAAGTCCGGCTCCGGGCACCATGAATTGTTAGTAAGAACATGACGCTGCGAGATCTTCTGATCTACGCGGCTTTTTTGTGTTTAACGCCCACCCGATCAGTTACCTTTCGCTTTTTTGCCTACACCATCGCTAAGCGCCAGTGGTCACGCTATGATGCCATCCTCCCTGTGAAAGCGTGTTGCGCGCGCAGCTTTTGATAGCAAAAAGAAGGAGCGGGCCCCTATGAGCACGCCAACAACCGACCTACTTATTATCGGCGGCGGCGTCGCCGGCCTCACCCTAGCGCTAGAAGTTGCTGACCACTTGTCAGTCACGCTGGTACGTCCGGCAATGGATGATCAAGGAGCCAGCCGCTGGGCACAGGGCGGCATTGCGGCAGTGCTCTCTCCGGATGACAATCTCGACGACCATGTACGCGATACCCTCATCGCTGGCGATGGACTATGCGATGAAGACGCCGTTCGTTTTACCGTCACCCATGGTCCTGAGGCGATTCAATGGCTCATTGACAACGGTGTGCCGTTTACGCCCGACCCGGACCCAAGTGCCCGCTACCCCTACCACCTGACCCGAGAAGGTGGGCACAACGCGCGACGCATTATTCATGCCGATGACGCCACCGGTCGTGCGGTAGTTGAAACCTTGGTCAATAAAGTCTCCGCCCACCCTGGCATTACTCAGCGCAGCGACCTGACCATTCTCACCCTGCTGAGCAACGCTGAGGGCCACTGCATTGGCGCCCAAGGTGTCGATAGCGAGCAGCGCCTACAAGCGTTTTATGCCCATCACACCGTTCTCGCTACCGGCGGCGCAAGCGGGTTATACCGGCACACCACCACCCCAGCACCCAGCAGCGGCGAAGGTATGATGATGGCGGCTGAGCTGGGAGCAACGCTTGCCAATCTTGAGTTTCAGCAGTTTCACCCTACCTGCCTATTCGACCCGGATGGCCCAGCCTTTCTGATTAGCGAGGCGGTGCGCGGTGAAGGCGGCCACCTGCTTAACGAAGCTGGCCATCGTTTTATGCCCGACCTCGATCCACGTGCCGAGCTAGCGCCTAGAGATGTGGTGGCCAGAGCCATTGATGCACAGATTCAGCAAGGCACGCTGGGGCACGTCTGGCTAGATATACGCCACTTAGGAGAAGCCTCTATACGCCATCACTTCCCTACAATTTTGGCTCATTGCGCCTCGCGGGGAATGGATATTACGCGCCAACCGATCCCCGTTGTGCCCGCCGCCCATTATAGCTGTGGCGGCGTCGCTACCGACCACGCTGGCGCTACCGACGTTGCCAACCTTTATGCCATTGGCGAAACGGCCTACACCGGCCTCCACGGCGCAAACCGTATGGCTAGCAATTCGCTGCTTGAGTGTTTGGTTTATGCGCGTAGCTGCGCCCGGCATCTGCTCTCCTTGCCCTCGCCACCCAATGAGCCGCTGAATACAGGGGATGATCATCAAGCACCTATCATCCAGCCCAACATTAACGTGGAACTAGAGGCACTTAGAAAGCTCCGCTTTAAGATGCGCAGCGTCATGAGTCAATACGTATCGATAGTAAGAAGCGACCAAGGCCTTGCTACCGCCAGTGAAGCACTGGCAGAAATCAAAAAAGAATTGGAAAAGCTAGATAAAGCGATGTCGCACCCAGAAAGTATGCGACTAAGGCAAGCCATTATGCTTGCTCAACTCACTGTGCTGGCCGCCTCTCAACGCCACGAGTCTCGGGGCTTGCATTACTCTATTGACTGGCCAGAACATCAGGCCACCTCCGCCCCTTCTCAACTGACACTAGATAGTTTGCGTTTAGCAGGGCTTCCGCACTAACGCCCTGCCAAACTATCGACCAGGCCGATGGAAACATCGGCGCAGGGCGCGCTGACTGTCACCTGGGAGACTGTCTGGCCATAACCAGAGACGCTGTGATCCCATACGAAGCCCTACTAGCCAAGGCCCTAGATAGTCACAGCTAACTCCTAATGTCGGCCCCGCCTCTCCAGTGGCTAGCAACCAGCATCCCTCTATCTGGCTGCCGTTCTTGGTGAGCTGCAGCGCCCCACATGGCTGCGCACTATAGGAGCAATACACCAGCGCCATCCCAATGCTTAGCGTTAATCCCCCTAACCAATGGCCTATCGCCCAACCTATTAGTATCGCCAGCCCCAGCACCAACGCCCCGCAAAGCCCGCCTGCCAGCTTAGAGCGTGCGATAAGCAGTGTTATCGGTGGTTTCAGCATGCTCAACGATCATTTGCACAAGATGGCGCAAGTCAGGGTCTTCAGGCCACTCACGATGCATCAGCCAAACGAACAAATCTTGATCCTCTTCTTCAATCAAACGCTGATACGTCAACTGCTCCTCTTCGCTCAGCGTGTCGAAGCGTTTTTCTAAAAAGGGAATTAACAGCAGATCCAGCTCCCACATACCGCGCCGGGAGTGCCAGTAAAGCCGCTTACGAAGCACAGCGGCGGGGGAAGTATCGTCGCTCAACGTCAGCCTCTCCGAGTAGATGAAAATGAAAAGCCAGTATACCGAAGCTGTGGGGTCGCGCCAGGGCCAAGCTTCGCCTATGCTGTTAATCAGCTTCGTACTAACTTGCCTAGTACCTTGTTTTATCTGAATTGTTTTATGCGGTTATGCGCAGTATGCTGATTTCAAAGTTATCGAGGTCGCATGTGCATTACGGCCTTTAAACGCAAGGAGCCAACCGATGACCAAGTCTGAACTAATCGAACAAATTGCGATGCGTCAACCGGAGCTATCCGCCAAGGATGTCGAAACAGCGGTGCGTATTATCCTAGATGATATGACCGATGCTCTCGCCACTGGAGGACGAGTAGAGATCCGTGGTTTTGGCAGCTTTTCGCTTCATTATCGCAAGCCGCGCACGGGGCGTAATCCTAAAACCGGCGACCCGGTAGATTTAGACGGCAAATACGTACCGCACTTTAAACCGGGCAAGGAGCTGCGCGAACAAGTCGATGCGAGCCGCGCTTTAGGTTACTAAAGCGAGTTAATAGCGCCATCCGACCTTCTGCGGGATGACGTCGCGCCCAGACTCAGACACAATAGCATCATCGTGAACGTCACTGATTAGGAAACTCTCATGCGTTGGATCAAAGGGCTGATTCTGGCCGTCATTTTATTGGTAGTGATGCTGGTGGGCATTCTGTTTGCTGTGAATAACCAGCAAGCCATTGCCTTAAACCTAATTTGGGCTGAACTGCCTGCCGTATCACTCTCCATATGGCTACTAGCCACCCTAGCGGTGGGCGTCATTGTCGGCATGCTGGCCATGCTGGGTGTTTATGTTCGCCTGAAAGCACGGCTTGCCCGCAGTGAGCGTCACAATAAACAGCAGCGCAAAGAGCTAGACCGGTTACGCACTCAGGGGTTGAAGGAACTGGCGTAAATGCATGATGCTGTGCTGCTAGGCGTACTCTTGGCAGCCATTGCCATCGGCTTTGGCCTAGGCATCCGTTACGCCTACCGCCGCCAGCAGCACTCCCCCGCCTCGCGTACTCCCGGCTTATCACGGGAATACTTCGTCGGGCTGAACTATCTGCTGAACGAGCAGCCCGACGAAGCGATTAACACCTTTATCCATGCATTGGATGTTAATAGCGACACCATTGATACTCATATTGCCCTTGGCAAGCTTTTCCGTGCCCGCGGTGAAGCAGATAAAGCCGTTAGCATTCATCAAAACCTGCTAGCCCGCCCAGCACTCTCTACCACGACTAATGAAATCATTCAGCTTGAGCTCGCCCGCGACTTTATCGCCTTGGGTGTGCACGACCGAGCCCAGCGGCTACTGCGCAGCCTGCTAGAACACTCGGTGAACGAAGCGCTCCGTCTAGAAGCGAAGCGGCTGCTGATTGATTTACTTGAGCGAGAAAAAGAGTGGCAAGACGCGCTAGACGTTGTTCAACCGCTGATTAAGCAGCAACCCGCCATGCGCCGCCCTGCATCACACTGGCTCTGTGAACTTGCCCAACAGGAAATTGATCAATCTAGCCGCGCAATGGCGCGTAAGCACCTTAAAAAAGCGCTTCAGTTGGATGAGCACTGTATTCGCGCCACCTTAATGCTGGCTGAATTAGAGATGGATAATGGTCACTATGCAAAAGCTATCGAGCGGCTTGATCATATACCCCGGCAGGATATCGCTCACGTACCGACCATGCTACCAGCGCTCCAGCGCGCTTATACCCGCAATAACAACTTACCCGGTCTGGAAAGCCACCTGTATAAACTACTAGGCCAAGCGCCGTATACCAGCGTCATTGTGACGCTAGGGGAACTCGTTCATCAAAGAGATGGAGTAGACAGCGCTATCGAGCGAACCGGCGAGTGGCTGAGTGAAGCGCCCAGCCTAGGAGGGCTTGATTACCTAGTTGATCTCTACCTGGAAAGTGAACGGCTCGCTGGTAAAGCCACACCGGATACCCGACTCCTCTTACTAAAACACCATACCGATGCCCTGCTGAAGGGACGCCCCCGCCATCGCTGCCGCCGCTGTGGGTTTAGTAGCGACAGTCTGGCTTGGCAGTGCCCCAGCTGCCGCCGCTGGGGCACTATTAAACCGATCACCGGCGTCGAGGGCGAATAGCTATTGCCTACCTGCCAGCTCGGCCTCAATAGCCGCTAATGCTGCCATAGGGTCTTCTGCTTGCGTGACCGGACGACCTACCACTAAATGCGTGCTACCCGCCTGCATTGCGTCAGCAGGCGTCATGATGCGCTGTTGATCGTTCGCCGCCGCAAAGCTAGGACGAATACCGGGCGTTACTTTTAAGAATGCGCTGCCGCACTGCGCCTCGATCTGCGCCGCCTCCTGCGCCGAGCACACCACGCCGTCTAATCCGCTTTGCTGGGCCAGGGCTGCCAAGCGCATGACGTGCTCAGCAGGGCTTGCAGTAATGCCCACATCCGCCAAGTCTTCCGCCTGCATGCTAGTCAGCACCGTGACCGCAATTAAGTGCGTAGTAAGCTGATGGTCGGATAAGCGCTTTGCCGCTGCCTCCATCATTTTGCGCCCGCCAGAGGCGTGAACGTTTACCATCCAAACACCCTGCTCTGCCGCCGCCTGAACAGCACTGGCCACGGTATTAGGAATATCGTGAAATTTAAGATCCAGGAACACATCGAAACCACGTCCATGGAGCGCTTCCAGTACGGCAGGGCCACTTCGCGTAAACAGCTCTTTACCGACTTTGAGACGGCACCGAGTAGGGTCAAGCTGGTCTGCCATGCACAGAGCTGCATCAAGCGAAGGGTAATCCAGGGCAATAATCAGTGGGGAATCGGTGGACACGCGCTTACTCCGTGTTCGTGAACGCTTAAAGGGAAATTGCGCCATTGACGCGATGGGTATTGATTAGTGTACCAGCCCCACAGAGCTTGCAGTGTAAGCGATTGGCCATTTCCCTGTAGCAAAAGGCTTACAAAAACCATCGTCGATGACTTACAGCATTCACTGTTCTAAATGCTAATTTCAACTAAGGCGGCGAATAAAGCTTCACTCCTATCGCTGCGCTCATGGCCTTTCGTGCTGAGTACGCGACTGGCTCAATGGAAAAAACAGAAGGATGTTAACGATGCAGACAACGTTTAAGCGTATCGCAGCCGCACTACTTATTAGCCTCAGCCTTGGCCTATCAGGAACAGCGATGGCTCAAGCCATTGCGCCGATTAACGTCAACAGTGCCGATGAGGAACTGCTTGCTGAGCTGCCCGGTATTGGCCCAAGCCGCGCGACAGCGATTATTGAAGAGCGCGAAGCCAACGGTGCCTTTGAAAATGCCGATGACCTGACCCGCGTGAACGGCATTGGGCCAGCCACCGTTGACCGTATGCGTGATCAAATCAAATTTGAAGAGTAAATTTAAAAAGCAACCCACCACATGCCACCGCACGGTTACACATCGGCGGTGGCGGTGCTGACAAGCCGCTTAAATTGTATCGCCGGGCACTCGCACTCGCCCTTCCATTAACACTCGTGCACTGCGGCTCATTACCGCCTGATCAATCTGCCAGCGCCCGTCTACCAGGCTGGCTTTCGCCCCAACCCGAAGTGACCCTGAAGGATGGCCAAACGTCACCGCTTCACGCTCAATGCCACCGGCCGCTAAATTCACCAACGTACCCTGAATCGCCGCTGCCGCGCCAATAGCGACCGCCGCCGTGCCCATCATGGCGTGGTGTAGCTTGCCCATCGAGAGCGCCCGCACCACTAGGTCAATATCTTCAGCATTGATGGCTTTCCCACTCGATGCCATATAGCTAGCCGCGGGGGCCACAAAGGCCACTTTGGGAGTATGCTGACGGCTGGCAGCCTCCTCCACATGGTTAATCAATCCCATGCGGACAGCACCGTGGGCGCGAATCGTTTCGAACATCTCCAGCGCCTTGGCATCCCCATTAATCGCTTCTTGCAGCTCACACCCGGTGTAGCCCAGCGCCTCAGCATTGACGAACACCGTTGGAATACCGGCATTAATCAACGTTGCTTTCAGCACACCAACACCCGGCACCTCTAGGTCATCGACCACGTTACCGGTGGGAAAAATCGCGCCCTCACCATCGGCAGGGTCTATAAACGCGACGGGGATTTCTGCCGCCGGAAAGGTCACGCCATCCAGCTCGAAATCACCGGTCTCTTGCACTTCACCCTCCGCCATGGGTACTTGGGCAACGATGGTTTTCTGAATATTGGCCTGCCAAATACGCACTTCCGCGATGCCGTTTCGAGGCACCTTAGCGGGATCGACCAAGCCATTGGCGATAGCGTAAGGCCCTACCGCCGCGGATAGGTTGCCACAGTTGCCGCTCCAATCCACAAAGGGTTTATCGATCGAGACTTGGCCGAATAGGTAATCCACATCGTGATCGGGCGAGTCACTCTTCGAGAGAATCACCGTTTTGCTGGTGCTGGACGTGGCGCCCCCCATGCCATCAATTTGTTTTTCATAAGGGTCGGGGCTGCCTATCACCCGCAGCAGCAGCTTATCCCGCGCTTCACCCGGCACCTGAGCGGCGGTGGGCAGGTCACTCAAAGTGAAAAACACCCCTTTACTGGTGCCGCCCCGCATATAGGTGGCGGGAATACGCATTTGTGCTTGATGAGCCATGACGCACCTCTTAAACAATAGCCTGGCAACCGCCAGGCTATTCGCTATTCATCACCCCCTTACCATCGCGCTGAGACGGCTAGGCAACGGAGGATTCCAAAAAGTCCTGAGCAAAACGCTGCAGCACGCCACCGGCAGAATAGATGGTCACTTCTTCGGCCGTATCCAATCGGCAAACCACTGGCACGCGCTCGGTGCTGCCACTGGTGCGGTGGATAACTAGCGTGAGCGTGGCGCGCGGTTCGGGCGTGCCTTCCACATCGAAGACTTCCGTGCCGTCCAACTCTAGGGTTTTCCGCGTGGTCCCTTCCTCGAACTGCAGCGGCATAACACCCATACCGATCAGGTTCGTGCGGTGGATGCGCTCAAAGCCTTCGGCGACAATGGCCTCTACCCCTGCGAGCGCGACGCCTTTGGCCGCCCAGTCACGGGATGAGCCTTGGCCGTAATCCGCTCCGGCAATAATAATCAGCGGCTGCTTGCGGGCCATATAGGTCTCGATGGCTTCCCACATGCGGGTCACTTTACCCTCCGGCTCAATACGCGCCAGCGACCCCTGCAGCACCTTGCCCTGCTCGTCGTGGACCATTTCGTTGAACAGTTTCGGGTTCGCCAACGTTGCCCGCTGGGCGGTCAGGTGATCACCGCGGTGGGTGGCGTAGGAGTTAAAGTCCTCCTCCGGCAGGCCCATTTTGTGCAGGTACTCCCCCGCTGCGCTATCGAGCATGATGGCATTGGAGGGCGAGAGGTGGTCGGTGGTGATGTTGTCCGGCAGAATCGCCAGCGGGCGCATGCCCTTCAGCCCACGCTCTTTCGCCATGTTGCCTTCCCAATAGGGCGGGCGGCGAATGTAGGTGCTCTGGGGCCGCCATTCGTAGAGCGGGCTTACCTGCGTACGCGCACTTTTATCCAGATCGAACATCGGGATATAGGTTTGGCGGAACTGCTCGGGCTTCACCGCCGACTTCACGATAGCATCGATTTCGCTATCGTCGGGCCAGATGTCCTTGAGGGTGACCGGATTACCCTGCGTGTCATACCCCAGCACGTCTTTTTCAATATCAAAGCGAATGGTGCCTGCGATGGCATACGCCACCACCAACGGCGGTGAGGCCAAAAACGCCTGCTTGGCGTAGGGGTGGATACGCCCGTCAAAGTTACGGTTACCGGAAAGCACCGCCGTGGCGTACAGGTCGCGGTCGATGATTTCCTGCTGGATGTGCGGCTCCAGCGCACCAGACATCCCGTTACAGGTGGTACAGGCGTAGGCCACCACACCAAAGCCGAGGTTCTCCAACTCATCCATCAAGTGTGCTTCTTCTAAGTACATCTTGACGGTTTTGGAGCCAGGGGCCAGCGACGACTTCACCCACGGTTTGCGGGTCAGCCCTAACCGGTTGGCGTTGCGAGCAATCAACCCAGCCGCCACCATATTGCGCGGGTTAGACGTGTTGGTGCAGCTGGTGATGGCGGCAATAATCACCGCACCATCCGGCATTCTGCCTGCCTGCTCATCGGCCCGGGCTTTATCCAAGTCGATGGCGATACCCCGCTTTGCCAGCTCGGAAGTAGGCAGATGGGCATGAGGGTTAGAAGGGCCAGCCAACGTGCGTGCCACGCTTGAGAGATCAAACGTCAATACCCGCTCGTAATAGGCACTCTTGAGATCATCTGCCCATAGCCCAGTATACTTGGCGTACGCTTCCACCAGCGCGACTTGCTCATCTTCACGCCCAGTGAGCTTGAGATACTCAATGGTTTGGTTATCGATGTAGAACATCGCCGCCGTGGCACCATACTCCGGCGTCATATTGGAAATCGTAGCGCGGTCGCCCACGGTCAGCGCGTCAGCCCCTTCGCCGTAGAACTCTAAGTAAGCACCCACTACCCGCTCTTTACGCAGAAACTCGGTAATCGCCAGCACCATATCCGTGCCGGTAATCCCCGGCTGCAGCTTGCCAGTGAGCTCGACCCCGACAATATCCGGCAGGCGCATCATCGAGGCGCGGCCCAGCATCACGCTTTCCGCCTCCAGGCCACCGACACCTACGGAGATCACCCCTAGCGCATCCACCATCGGCGTATGGCTGTCGGTACCCACACATGTATCTGGATAGGCAATACGCACGCCGTGCTCATCAGGGCGGCACTGCACCACTGGGGACATCTTTTCCAGGTTGATCTGGTGCATGATGCCGTTGCCGGGGGGAATCACATCGACGTTTTCAAATGCCAGCTTGGTCCAGTTAATAAAGTGGAAGCGGTCGTCGTTACGACGATCCTCTACTTGGCGGTTTTTCTCGAAGGCATCCTTCTCAAAGCCCGCATGTTCGACGGCCAGCGAGTGGTCGACGATAAGCTGAGTGGGCACGACCGGGTTGACCTTGGCCGGATCACCGCCTTTGTCGGCAATGGCATCACGCAGACCGGCTAAATCTACCAGCGCGGTTTGGCCAAGTATGTCGTGACATACCACCCGTGCCGGGTACCAGGGAAAATCTAAATCCTGCTTGCGCTCAATGAGCTGTTTTAGAGCATCGGTGAGCAGCTCAGGGTCACAGCGACGTACCAGCTGTTCGGCCAATACGCGCGAAGTGTAGGGCAGTTTGGCATAGGCGCCGTGCTGGATATCCTCGACCGCTTGACGTGCATCGAAGAACTCTACCGGCTCGCCCTCTACCAGAACGCCCGGCAGCGGCTTGCGATAATTCGTGTTCATAACGCCTCTCACTTAGTCACCTCGCAACCGATCAGTCGCGCGCTTCGATGGGTACCCATTCGCTCTTCTCAGGACCGATATAATCGGCGCTGGGGCGAATAATGCGGTTGTTGGCACGCTGCTCGAACACATGCGCTGCCCAGCCAGTCACCCGGGACATCACGAAAATCGGTGTAAACAGCTTGGTCGGGATATCCATGAAGTGGTAAGCGCTGGCATGGAAGAAGTCCGCATTACAGAACAGCTTCTTCTCCCGCCACATTACCTCTTCACAGCGAACGGACACCGGATAGAGCACCGTGTCGCCTACATCTTCAGCTAACTTTTTGGACCACTCTTTGATAATAGCGTTGCGCGGGTCCGACTCACGATAGATGGCGTGACCAAAGCCCATGATCTTCTCTTTACGCTCCAACATACCCAGCATTTCCCGCTCTGCTTCCTCTGGCGATGCCCAGTTCTCGATCATCGCCATGGCAGCTTCGTTGGCACCGCCATGCAAAGGGCCGCGCAGCGAGCCAATCGCGCCGGTGATACAAGAGTGCATATCGGAAAGCGTCGAAGCGCATACCCGAGCGGTGAAAGTTGAAGCATTGAACTCGTGCTCGGCATACAGAATCAGCGAGACGTTCATCACGTGAGCATGAAGCTCAGAGGCTGGCTCGCCGCGCAGCATATGTAGGAAGTGGCCACCTACCGAGGCATCATCAGTTTCGGTATCAATACGCACGCCGTCATGGCTGAAGCGATACCAGTAGCAAATAATCGAGGGCAGCACCGCCAGCAGACGATCCGCCACATCCTGCTGCTCGTCAAAACTCTCCTCGGTTTCCAGGTTACCCAGCATGGAGGCCCCCGTACGCATCACGTCCATCGGGTGAGCGTCTTTAGGAATCTGCTCCAGCACGGTTTTCAGCGCATCAGGCAGGCCACGCAGGCCTTTTAGCTTGGCAATGTAGTGGTCAAGCTCCGCCTGGTTGGGCAGTTTGCCTTTCAACAGCAGGTAGGCGACTTCTTCAAATTTGGCTTTTTCAGCCAGCTCCTTAATATCAAAGCCGCGATAGGTGAGGCCGGAACCGGTTTTACCCACGGTACATAGGGCCGTCGCACCTGCGCTCTGCCCCCGAAGTCCTGCGCCTGCTAGCGGTTTATCAGCCATGTTATCTCTCCTGACGTACTTATTAGTTTTATAAGTGTTGTTAGTAAATTAGCGCTGTTAGCTAAAGAGCTCGCTTTCGTTAAACGTCTTTTTGCTCGGCAAACAGCGCGTCAAGCTTTTGCTCAAAGTCGTGGTAATTCAAAAAGTCGTACAGCTCATCGCGGGTCTGCATGGTGTCGACCACCTCACGTTGATGACCGTTATCTAGAATGCTCTGGTACACCTTCAACGCGGCGGCATTCATGGCCCGGAACGCCGAGAGCGGGTAGAGCACCATGCGGCAACCCACTTCACCCAGCTCCTGCTGGCTAAACAGCGGCGTCGCGCCGAACTCGGTAATGTTGGCCAAAATGGGAGCATTTACTCGCTGGCAGAATGCCTTATAGTCATCCAGCGTATGTACCGCTTCGGCAAAGATAGCGTCGGCACCTGCTTCCACGCAGGCGTTCGCCCGCTCGATGGCAGCGTCCAGCCCCTCTTTTTGGAACGCATCGGTGCGTGCGATGAGGTAGAAATCGGGGTCCAGCTTGGCATCGGCGGCGGCTTTGATGCGGTCTACCATTTCCTGCTGCGAGACAATGGCTTTGTTCGGCCGGTGGCCGCAGCGCTTTTGCGCTACTTGGTCTTCCAAGTGAACAGCCGCCACGCCTGCCCGCTGCATCTCTTTCACAGTGCGGGCAATATTAAACGCACCGCCCCACCCTGTATCGATATCCACCAGCAGCGGCAACTCAGTGGCGCCACAGATGCGGTGTGCATCTTCCACTACGTCGTTCATGGTGGTCATACCTAGATCCGGCAGGCCAAACGATGCATTCGCCACACCACCACCCGAAAGATAAATGGCTTGATGGCCTACACGCTCAGCCATCATGGCCGTATAGGCGTTGATGGTGCCTAAAATCGGCAGCGGGCGATTGGCTTCAAGCGCGGCACGAAACCGTGCCCCAGGGGTAAGCTTGGATGATGGTGTGGTAGACATGGGCGTTAGCTCCTTTAGTCGGCAGATGTTGTTGATTGTTGTTCGAGAATGGCGGCATAGCGGTCAGCGACATTGGCACGAGAAGCGCTGACATGGCGGCGCATCAATAGCTCGGCAAGCTCAGCGTCACCGGCTTCAATAGCGTCCACAATACGGTGGTGTTCTACAAATGCCCGCTGGGGGCGCGTACCGCTGGCACTAAACTGGGTACGATAGAGGCGCACTAGGTAGTAAAGGTCATCGCAAAGCAGGTTCATCAGCATCTTGTTGTGGCTGCCTTGAACAATGCAATAATGGAAATCCAGGTCGCCTTCACGCTGGTAATAGGCTTCACCGCGCTTTAAGTCGCCCTGGCTTTCATGCACCGCCAGTACATCGCGTAAGCCCTGAATCTCCTCAGGCGACATATGCTCGGCGGCCAAGCGGGCAGCCATGCTCTCTAAGGCTTCGCGTACGTCGAAGAGCTCCAGCAGCTCTTTCATGGAGAGTTTGACCACCCGCGCGCCCACGTGGGGCACGCGTTCAATCAAGCGGTGAGCTTCCAGGCGTCGCATGGCTTCACGCAGCGGCCCACGGGAGATACCGTAGGTTTTGGATAGCCCTGGCTCGGTAATTTTACTGCCTGGCGCTAGCTCGCCGCGCACAATGGCGCTTTGCAGCTGATGAAACACGCGCTCTGCGAGCGTACGCACCTCAGGTGAGACCGGCTCGGACGAGGCTTCATCGGAAGGCGAGGAGGTTGTAGCAAGTAACGTCATGGCTTATTGTCGACAATCAAGGAATAGAGGAACTTTATCCCTCTCTATTTCCCTCGTCAACCATGCAAAATAGGCGTTTTTATACGTCTTTCGTTGCAAGCGGGTATGGACCCGGGAAGCAACTGTCAACAATCAAATAAATTAGAATAGCTCGCACCTCAAGCGTGAGAAAGTCGTCGATGGCTTCTGCTGGTGCGATGGTGGTACGACCTATAAAATATGGCGCCCTCACTGGCCTGGCGTTTGCTTCATGACAACGGCGTTGACGATTACAGCCCTGCCCTACTCTTCCGACCCTTTGGCACTGTTTGCCAAACTCAGGCAACGCCCCGGTGCGGTGTTGCTCGATAGCGGCCGTCCGAAGGCCACAACCGGGCGTTACGACATCCTTAGCAGTGACCCCCTCGCTACGCTAAAAATATCGCCAGATGGCCACACAGCGTTTGAGTCTGACACGCTGACACTCCCCCCATCGTTGATGGGCAACAGCCATGCACAGCAGCAGTGGCTTTTAGAGCAGCTACCCACAGCCAACCTCAAGAGCGAGCTCCCCTTTTTAGGTGGCCTGATGGGTTACTGGAGCTATGACCTTGGCCGCAACCATACTGACATACCCAGCCAGCACCCGCCCGTCACCCAGTTACCTTTAGCGCGTTTAGGGCTGTTTGATTGGTGTATCACATTTGACCACGTCACCGAACAGGCGTGGCTGGTAGGCAGCGAACAGCGGCGCAAGCAGGTAATGGAGTGGTTAAGCGAACCAGCAACACCTAGCCACGCCTTTCGGCTCACACAGCCGTTTATAGCCGAACTTAGCCAGGCAGAATATACCGAGCGTTTTGCGGCGGTACAGCGCTATATCCTTGCGGGGGACTGCTACCAAATCAATTTGGCCCAGCGCTTTTCGGCCCGCTATCAAGGAGACGAGTGGCAGGCATACCTTAAACTGCGTGAAGCAACGCCTACGCCCTTTTCAGGCTTTATGGCATGGGGTAGCCAAGCTGTTTTATCACTCTCCCCTGAGCGCTTTATCCAGTGCCGTGACGGCTTGGTGGAAACCCGCCCGATAAAAGGCACCCGCCCACGAGGAAGAACCCCAGAAGAGGATCGTGCCCTGTCGGACGAGCTGCTCAGCAGTACTAAAGATCGCGCGGAGAACGTGATGATTGTGGACTTGCTGCGTAATGACCTAGGGCGCGTATGCACACCTGGCTCTATTCGCGTGCCGCAGCTGTGCCAGCTTGAGAGCTATCCCAACGTGCACCACTTAGTCAGCGTGGTACAGGGCCAACTTGCTGCCCAGCACTCACCGCTTTCGCTGCTCACCGCCGCGTTTCCTGGCGGCTCGATTACCGGCGCGCCAAAAATACGGGCGATGCAGATTATTGATGAGCTGGAACCCTGCCAGCGCAGCGTTTACTGCGGCAGCCTAGGTTATATCGATGTTCGCGGCAGCATGGACACCTCCATTGCCATACGCACAATGGTGGCTGACGATGGCGCTCTCCACGTGTGGGGTGGCGGCGGGCTGGTGGCGGATTCAAAAGCAGATGAAGAGTACACCGAAACGCTGGATAAGATCCGCCACTTAATAGACGCTTTGGAATAAGCGATCAACGTTCTTACATCAAAAAGAAATATAAAAGCCTAACCAAACGGTATTGGGGAGAAGCCCCCCGCCTTTGGTAGCCTAGGGGCATTGCACACTTTTTCACTTAGGAGGCCGCATGTCCTCAACGCTTGAACAGATTAATCGCGACTTTGCCAACAACCCTCAAGAACTTATTGAGTGGGCGTTCAGCCAGGGCGAACGCCCTATCTGCACCACCAACTTCCGCCCCTTCGAAGCGGTCATTCTGCATATGGTGACGCAAGTACGCGCTGATATCCCCATTGTCTGGATGGATAGCGGTTACAACACCGAGGCGACTTACCAGTTCGCCGATGCGCTGATCCAGCGCCTCAACTTAAACATTGTCAGCTTTTTACCAAAGCGCACTCGCGCCCACCGCGAAGCGCTGGAAGGTCCCATGCCCGGCATTGATGACCCGCGCCATGATGCCTTTACTCAAGAAGTGAAGCTTGAACCATTTGAGCGCGCACTACGCGAGATGCAACCCGATGTGTGGTTTACCGCGCTACGTGCCGAAGACACGCCCGAACGGGCTAAAATGCAGGTGGTTAGCCGCAATAGCGACGGCTTACTAAAAGTCGCCCCACTGCTGCAGTGGACCGCTAAAGATATGTACTACTACTTAGAGGCCCACGACCTACCCAACAACTTCGACTACTTTGACCCCACCAAGGTAGAAGAGAAACGCGAATGCGGGCTACACCTTCAGCACTAAGCTACCAATAAAGCTACCAATACCCAGCACGACGCCCAGGCTTCCCGCCTGGGCTTAAAATGAAATAGCACTTAATACTCAGGCAGTTCTACACCCTCAAACAGCGCTTGCTCAAAGCGCGGCCCGGCCATGAGTGCTTCGTCCACCCGGTCACGGGTTAAGTGAGGCGCAAAGCGAGCCAGGAAGTCGTACATGTAGCCGCGCATAAAGGTGCCACGCCGAATGCCGATTTTAGTGGTGGAGCTGGCAAATAAATGGCTGGCATCCAGAGCCACTAGGTCACTATCTAGCACCGGATCTACGGCCATGTGAGCGACAATGCCAACGCCCATACCTAGGCGAACGTAAGTCTTGATCACATCGGCATCGGCAGCGGTTAGTACCACATTGGGTGTTAAGCCCTTCGCTTTGAATGCATCGTCTAACTGTGAACGCCCGGTAAACCCGAACACGTAAGTCACCAGCGGATGCTCGGCCAGGGCCTCAAGCGTTAGCGGGCCATCCAGCGTTGCCAGTGGGTGCTCTTTGGGCACCAGTACGCAACGGTTCCAGCGGTAGCACGGCAACAGCACTAAATCGGTAAATAGCTCTAATGACTCCGTCGCAATAGCAAAATCTGCCAGCCCTTCGCTCACCATCTGGGCAATCTGCTTAGGCGTGCCTTGCTGCATATGCAGCGCCACTTCGGGGTATTTCAGAGTAAATTCACTGATAATCGGCGGCAGCGCATAGCGAGCCTGAGTATGGGTCGTGGCAATCGCCAGGCTCCCGCGGCGCTCGTCGCTATGCTCTTGCGCCACCTGCTTGATATTTTCGGTCAGCTTAAGTACCTGGCCTGCTAGCTCGATAATCGACTGCCCAGCAGGAGTGACGCGGGTTAAATGTTTTCCACTGCGAGCAAAGATTTCAACGCCTAGCTCATCCTCCAGCAAACGAATCTGCTTTGAGATACCCGGTTGAGAGGTAAACAAACTCTGCGCCGTTGCCGAGACGTTCAGGTTGTGTCGATTGACTTCCCAGATATAGCGAAGTTGCTGTAGCTTCATATCCTCACCCTATAATCTATGCAGGAAGCACGTAAAAGCGCATCCTCACGCTGCCACTGTGTGCTTAGCCAAGCGCGCGGTTTCGTGGCTCAATTTCATGGCTCAATGAGCACATTTTTGAATAAAAAAAACGCCTCGTAATTCACTTATAATATAAAAAATAGAGACTATGAACATCTATTAATTTTTTCTATTTAACGACAAATCGCATCAGGAATTTGCCAGCACCCTTCTCGCCCGCTAACATCTGGCACCTTGACGCGGTAAAAATGCGCTAATATATCGCGTAATGACCGTTGCTCCACTTGAGGCAACGAAACAGCAAGAGCAACGCAAACGGGAGAAGCAAATGGCTAACAATGTTGATGTCACCAACGCCAATTTTGAGCAAGAAGTCCTCAACGCCGAACAGCCTGT
This sequence comes from Halomonas sp. KX33721, assembly GCF_001596805.1. Lineage (NCBI taxonomy): Bacteria > Pseudomonadati > Pseudomonadota > Gammaproteobacteria > Oceanospirillales > Halomonadaceae > Halomonas > Halomonas sp. KX33721. The sequence continues at coordinate 20,755 of NZ_LVIA01000048.1, forward strand.
CCTGCTGAAGTTCTGGGCCCCCTGGTGCGGCCCGTGTAAAGTCATGGCACCTGTTGTTGATGAAGTGGCCGCTGAGCGTGGCGATAACCTGAAAGTCGTCAGTGTGAATGTTGACGATGCACCTGAAATTGCCGCAGAACAAGGCGTCCGCGGTGTACCCACCGTCATGCTGTTTAAATCCGGCACTAAAGTCGCTTCACTGGTTGGTGCGCAATCTAAGTCGCAGTTGACCCAGTTTATCGACCAAAACGCCTAAGCTGGTAACGTTACCGCTGGCACTGCCAGCGGTATCTCTGTTCTTATTGGCATTGCCTGCCTAAGCGTCGCTTTCTTCTCGCTTCGCCCACTCACCCCGCTTCCAAGGCGGCCGACGCGCGTCTCCAGGGCGTCTCATCTGTACATTACGCTGCTTACCCGGCCCTAATAGATGGGCTATCCAGCGCGTTTGAGGGTGGCTATCCAGAGCAATCTTTAGCGTCATCGTTAGCACCACCGACAGCAGCATGCCCGCCGCGCCAAAGACCCACCCCCACACCACCAGTGAAAGAAACGCCACAAAGGTGGATAACCCCAGCGCCTGCCCCATCACTCTAGGCTCAATCAAATTGCCCAAAATAAAGTTGATGACCAAGTACGCCGATGCCAACAGAAACGCCTGCAGCACACCGCCATCCTGAGAAACCAACAGCAGCAGTACCGGCGGAATCGCAGCCAACGCCGAGCCAATATTAGGAATAAAGTTAAGCGCAAATGCCAATACGCCCCACAGCAGCGGAAACTCAACGCCCACCAGCAGGCACGAGAGCCAGACCAACACACCGGTTGCCAAACTAATCACGGTTTTAACCGCCAAGTAGCGTTTTAGCGTTAGGCTAAATTCACTAAACCGCTCCAAGCTCGGTGCCGGATTTTCAAGCGCCCGGGACACCTTATCGCGAAAATTCAGCGTCTCGAACAGCATGAAAATCACCAGCAGCGCGACGATACTGCCCTGCATAAACAGCGAGCCAATCTCACCCAGCAGTGTGGCCACCCAGGAGCCGCTCTCCTCCATGGCAAACATCGAACTGAGCTGGTCGGGGTCGATAGCCAACCCATGAGAGGCCAGCGCATTGAGCAAGTCCCAGTAGTGCTCGTAAAGCCTGGTTTCAATATCAGGCAGCGCTTCAACAAAGGTACTGAAGCTATTGACCACCAACAGGCCAATCAGCGATATAAAACCCACCAACACCAGTAGCGTAATCAACGCCGACATCCGCCGACTCAAACCGCAGCGATGCAGCCACTGCACGGGTGAGGTGCACACCACGACAATAAACACCGCCAGCAGTAGCGGCACCAACAGGTCCGCGCCCACTTTCATTCCCGCAATAATCACTACCAACGCGGCAAGCGCCAGTGTGGCATTGAGCGGGATACTTCGATAATCCTCATCCGACAACTTCGACATAGCCCTTTCCTTAGCGTGTTATCCATACATAATGGCTGCTTGCCTGTTATTGCACAAACCATGCAAACATTAAGGAGTCAACTGATCGCTCACTACAAGCTTTAGCAAGGCCAGGGGTTTGTCAAAGATGGGGAAGCGGCCATTTTGCCATGATTCCGGCGTGCCCGGGCGGATTGTTGGCCGTGCGACTGCCCATATCGTCAGGGCCGATAAATATCAACCCGCCCGGCGCCTTTCGAATCCGGGCGGGTTTTTGTGTTTTCTCCAGGTTACATTTTGTCATCCATCGGAAGAATGGCAAGGAATGGCCGTTCACTGTGGGCACCCAGAACGATATTCCACTGCAGCAATACTTCCATGCCGCTGTCGCCGCCATCAACGTCAAGACGACGCGCCTGTACCTGCAATCGTGCATGGGGCGAGTAATACCAGCTGTAATGCGCCGAATAAGCCCTGGACGTCAGCGATTTATCCAGTCGCCCCTGAGTGTATTCGGCACCCGCGCCCAGATGATGCGCAGGTTTGAATTGGTAATCCACGAGTGTCCAGGCGCCGTTGGCGTTGTTGCTGACGCCAGGGGCGATTTCCCGCTGGTTGAACAGGACCTCGCCCATCCAGGAAAAACGTGCCGGGTAATCGTAGCCCCGGGCAAATTCCGGTTCGAGCAGGACGCGGAAATCCAGCGCCTGTATATCGGTTGTACCGCCCGTATCGTTCTTGCCGGTCAGGGCACTGAGACCTAACTGGTAGGCCGTGTCACTGGCCTGACGACCAAAATAGAGTTTGCCGCCAAAGGCCTTGTCACCGGACTGGCCGGCATCAAACGCCGCATCGTTGTCGGAATTGAACACGGCGCCGCTGATGCCGGCACGGTAGCCGTTGCCCAGATCGGTGAGACGACCCAGGGTGACAGCCGTCTCCCGAAGCTGTTCTTCGCCGAGAAACTCCTCCACTGGCAAGGGAAGTGAGACTTGTGGCCGTTCCGGTTCATGAACGGTGTTGAGCAATCCGAACTCGTTACGATACTTCCCTGCTTTCAGCCTGAACCCTCTTGCCAGGTCGGCGATCACTGCGGCCTCCTCGACACTTATGTCCTCATCGGACGGCCGGGTCAGGAATATCATCCCATAGAGCCAAGGCTTGATCTGCGATTCCAGGGAAACCTCCACCTCACGCAGGTCAAGCACCTAGCGGTTCATATCAGCACCGAAATCCCGGGCTTCGGCGATCAGATCCATATTGGCGCCCACCCGCAGGTCCCCGGACCAATGACTATCGTGAACCGCCTCGGCACTGTAGGCAAGCGGAACAGCCCCTGCTGTCATGGATAAGCCGAGCATTACGATGGCTGCCGGCGATAACCGGTTATAGTTGCTAATCATTACGTATTCCTGAATTGATTTATCGTGCGAATCCCCGAGCAGGCACGCAGTAACCGTGCACTGCGCACTTGCTCATCAATTAAACGGGTAAACAGAGACAGATCAGAACAGGGGTGGTGCGCGGGCCAGCCAGGGGTGGATAAAAATCCGGTGGAAGTGTTGGCTGTACGGTATTTCCAGAAACAGCGCCGGAATCAGTAACGGAAGACCGGGTAATGGCGGGGATAACTGAGCATAAGGCAGGTGATTGAGCAGACATTCCTGATGCCCGACCGGGCCTCCGCCAGCACCATCGATGTCATGCATGGCAAGGTGCTGCGCGGCAAGCAGCAACAAAAGCACCAGCAACAGCCTGAACAGGCGATTGCCGTGTTCTTTTCTTGTGGCTAGCTGATTACGCACTACTTTATCGACGGGCCAATATCCTGGGGTAATTACAACATCCTTCTGCTCTTAAAATGGCCCGGATTTCTCATAGGGGACAAAAGAAAACGGCTGCAGGTGCTATAATTTCAAGCTCCTACACGCGAAACCAACACCAACCGCCGCTGCCCGGGATTATACCTGAAAAACTTCCCTTCGCTCCACCGTCCGCCGCCAGATTGAAACCGATTACTCCGGCGGCCATATCACCTCCGATGCCGGATTGCCTGGCCTTAGGAAACCCGATAGGCAACATCGCCTGACCGGTTGCTATGGGTTAATTTCTTGTGGCATTTGGGGAGCTCTGCTAGTGTCCCGTCTGGGTAATCCGTTTATTTATTATCAATAACACTCAGCTTTGCTCGCGTCACTGAAGTCATAATCGATTCTGCACTCTTGTGCCAGCGGAACGGCTTTGCCAGTTTCTCATTATGAGTTTGGATAAAGCGACGAATCGCCTTCTTAAGTTCGCCGACACTGGTAAAAATGCCACGGTACAAAGCGCGGCGTTCCAGTTGACCAAACCAGCCCTCCACGGCATTCAGCCAAGAGGCGCTGGTGGGTGTGAAGTGAAGCTTGAACCGGAAATGCTTTTCCAGCCAGGCCTTCACTTCTGGTGTTTTGTGAGTCGAGCTGTTGTCCAGAATCAGATGAAGGTCCTGCTCTTTCGGTGTTTCTCGATCAATTTGTCGCAGAAAATCGAGAAACTCTTTGGCGCGGTGGCGTTGTGTAATGCGCCCAATCACTTCGCCGTTCAGGATATTCAGGGCCGCGTATAAGCTGGTCGTCCCGTGCCTCTTGTAATCGTGGGTACGGCGCTCGATCTGGCCGGGTTTCAGTTGCAGCTTTGGTTGAGTGCGATCCAGTGCCTGGATCTGCGTTTTTTCGTCAACCGACAGCACCAGCGCGTTATTCGGCGGATTCAGGTACAGGCCAACGACATCGAAAACCTTCTCAGCAAAGTCTGGATCGTTGCTTACACATTAAGTGACAAGCATCTGCCAGAGAAAGGAAAGTTGAGCGGGGCTGCGTTATATCATAACAGTCGGCACGGGGCACGGTAGAGTTTTTCACCTCCGAGCCTCATTGCTGCCGGGATTTCCACTGGCGAAACTGTTTCCATTCCAGCCATTTCTCAAATTCCCTGTATTCTTGTGAGTCTGGGTCCATCCGCCTGAAGGCTTCGAAGCTTCTGTAGGTGTCAGAGTCCGGGGCCGCCTTCCCTCCGGCGCGTTGACTGGTCGCACAATCTGAGCAACGACCCGACAGGATAGAATATCCCTCCCGGGCGCTGTCATCGGGACTGCTGGCAAACAGGCCTGGTCCATCAGGCAGGCGGTCTTCTCCCGGCATCGGCGTCGTGTCAGCGGGTCGGACCACATTAAGTCCGCAGCCCGACAGAGCTACTACCAGCACGGGAATTATCCATAACCGCAGTTTGTGCATATTTTACTCCTGTCTGTTATTCAGGTCAGACCCGTTGGTTAAAAGGCGATCCGGATACCGGCATAGAGCTGGCTGATATCGTTGGCATCGCCCCATCCTTCAGCGGTCTTGACCGACGAAGGCAGGTCAAGCGAATACAGGTGATACGAGGAGTACAAGCGGACCGCGCTCGACCAGTCGTACACGTATGCCAGACCAATCTGGCTTCCCTTGGTTCCCTCAACAATCAGATCTTTGGTCTCGCCATAGTTGACTGCAAAGTGATGAGCGCCAGTCGAGTAGCCTACCTGACCGAATAGGTTGGTCGCATCATAGCCTTCTTGATTAGCCTGCCCCGCATTGGCCATTGCGTCGGTTTCCTCATTACCGTAGGAGACGGTAAAGTTCAGGCCACCGTCCAGCAACAAAGACGCCGAAGCACCAAGGACTTGCTTCTCTTTGAATTCCGACCCAGGGGTGAGTGGCTGTCCATCGGTGGGCGAGGTCGGAATCTCCAGATCATTAGCATCAACCCAGCTCAGCCCCGTGGCCAGTTTGGCACCCGGAAAATCTACGTGGTACCGGGCCGCCAGTTCATAGGCATTGCCGTTGTCGAGACTGGTCGACAGCACCAGACCGCCGATCGACGGGCTGTCGTAGCGGATACGCTCTTGTCGACCAACGGCATTGAAGACGCCGTTGGTTTCACCAATTCTGTAAAGTTTGTTGCCGTTATCATCGACAAAACTGATGCCGGAAGAATAAAGGGTATACCAGGCACCGCCACCGAAGTAGAGCGTTTCGGAGTAATCCATCATGTTGGCGTAGTAGCCAGCACCATCGCCTTTGCCGAAACTCACCGTACCAAAGTCACCCTCGAGATAGATGTCAATTTTCCGGGTATCCAGGTCAACGCCACCCTCACCCCCCCCGGAGGTATTGTTGCCGATATCGAACTCCGTGGATCCGTACTGAACAACTGACATTTCATAGATAAAACCGACGTTCATGCCGTTGGCCATCTTCTCATTGCCAGTGAACCGGAAACGTGAGTTGGAACCGATGCTGTCGACACTCGAGTAATCAGTCTCATTCCCGTTATCCGCGACGGTGATCGCACGATTCACCTGGCCGGACACCTTGAATTCCATGGCGTGACCCGGCGAAGATAACCCCGCCATCACCAGTGCGAGCGCTGAACTCAGTGCCGCTTTTTTTATTTGTCATTAGTATCATAATCCCCTCATTATCATTGATTTATTACTGAACGTGTCATATTATCATTGATTTATTACTGATTTATTACTGAACGTGTCATGCGTATTACGTCCATTATCTTAAAGTGCTGTGCCCTCCTGTCCCGAAACTCAAGTGGCTTCGGGTCTTGCGTCAGCACTGGGCACAGCAACAATATTGACCACACTGATCGTAGCACAAGCCCGACGACTGAGAAGTCAATTAACATTAGACTTTAGTGCAACCGGGAGCCTCTTCAGGCACTTTCAGGAAGGCAATCAGCACCGCACGTTCAGTCCTGAATCGTGCCTTGAACTGTTCCCTGGATATCTCGGCTTCGCCCCCGTGCCACAAAATGGCTGGGCCAGATCGTCTGGTCGCTGAGGTCTGGCCGGTCAGCGACCAGACCGGTCGTGCTTTGGTGTGTGGCAGGCGGCACACCCCGTGTTGCTAACGAGTCTGGCGCCTTGCTGCACTTCCGGGTTTTCCATGGCGCGACGGGCGGGAACTGCAAGGCTGCTGGCGTAGAAGGTGATAAAGCCTGCCACTTTGTCGCTGACTTCGGGGTCGCCGCCATTAGCAAACTGGCCACAATCTTGCGTCCACTACCTCGCCAAGAACCTCGGCCGTTGTCACCGCATCCTGGAACGTGGCGTGCGCCAGATCTGCATAATGGCTAACAACGTCAGTTTTGGTCGGCGTGGATGCGGGTGCCTTATCTGCCGTTGGCTCTCTGCTGTGTTGTGCGTTGGCAGCGTCCTGATTGCCGCTGCATCCGGCCATCAAAAGCAGGGTGATTGACAGGGCCAGAGGTCGCGGACGAGTATTGACGTCATGTGCAAATCCTTTGAGGTAAATTAAATATAAATCATTATTATACGCATTAGAGATTGATGGGCGTGTATTGCATGAGTTAAACGACACAAGACTGCGGACCTGTAATAATTCATGGCTGATAGCGGCGGTTGCATTTAATATTGTGTCAGCAACAGTACTAAAAGCCCGTAAAGCGCCGCGCCCCCAATGCGGTCAATGTTCACTGTTGTTGACAGTTGGGGGAGGTCTGAGTTGTCGGGGGCGGGATGAATAGGGCAATCCGGCGCCGCAGCATTCCTTTGTGGTGGTTAGCATTAGCAGCGGCGTTAAGCCTGCTGCTCACCATTCATGATACGTTTGTCATTGCTGTCTTCGAAGGCTACATATCCTGGTGCATACCCTACTGGGACAGTTGCACCAGTATCAGCCGTACAGGGCGTTACTGGCGGTGGGAATTCTCTCCGTTATCCTCACTGCCGCAGTACCTGCCTTGTACAGTCAACTAGACAATGCCTTTGAATGGGTATTGGCGCTACTCATAAACCTTCATGCGCTCTGGGTTGCGCTGCTCTGGCGGCAAAGCTCTTTCCGGGCAAGATTGTGGACGGAGTAAGGGATCGAACCGGGTTACCATGATCACCGACATTGCGAGCAGACCACCGGCGGCTTGTTTGGCCTTCAGAAAAGCTGGCCCCGGATTGCGGGCCAGCTGATACCCTCACCCTCCGCCCAACCCGCTCCGACCTCCGAATTGCCCGTTTGAGAGAAATTCAACCTTTTCAGCCTGGTGACACTCTCTCATTATCATTAACATTGGTTATTGACTTGATTATGAGAAGTCCTTAAATTCGTATCCGCAAATGGAACGCGTTTCTATTTAGAATTTCAAATACGAATAATTGCGGAGAAACACATGTTTAAACCTTCCCGCTTATCACTGGCCGTGGCTGTCAGCCTTGCCCCGGGCGCCAGTTGGGCAGTCGGCGATGATCAGCCCCAGATGCTTGAACCCATGGAAATCATTGGCGATGCGTCTGCCGCCCAGACCTTGCCGGGGTCAGGCTACGTTGTTGGCGATCAACAGTTGAAAACCGAGGTTGAGGCCGACATCAACCAGGTACTGAAAACCGTCCCGGGCGTGTATGTACGGGAAGAGGAGGGTCTGGGCCTGCGCCCTAACATTGGCATTCGCGGTGCCACGGCCGAGCGAAGCAGCAATGTTACCCTGATGGAAGATGGCATTCTGATCGCGCCGGCGCCCTACTCCAATCCGGCCGCCTATTATTTCCCGACGTTCAAGCGCATGTCCTCGCTGGAAGTACTCAAGGGTGCCCCGCTGCTGCGCTATGGTCCGCAAACCACCGGCGGCGTGATCAACCTGATTTCCACACCCATTCCCGACGAGCAGAAGGGCTACGTCGAAGCCGTCACCAACGAGCGCGGCTCCACCGACGTTCATGCAACCTATGGCGACACGAACGGTGACTGGGGCTATCTGGTTGAAACGGTCCAGCGCTCAGCGCAAGGCTTCAAGGACATTGACCGAAGCAACCGCAACAGTGGCTTCGACATCAGTGATTATGTCGGCAAGCTACGCTGGCAGGGAGAGCGCCAGAGCGTAACCGCCAAGCTGCAGTATTCCGAGGAAACCTCCAACTCGACCTATGTCGGACTGACGGATGCGGACTTCAACCAGGACCCCAACCGGCGCTACGGGCTTTCCAGTCTCGACCAGATGGATAATACTCACTCCGGTGTCAGCCTGACTCATCAGTTCGAGTGGAGCGACAATGTAAGCAGCACCACGACTCTCTACCGCAACGACTTCAAACGCAATTGGTACAAGCTCAGTGGCGCCGGAAACATCATCGGCCAGGCAAACGCCGGCGACGCCAATGCCCAGGGTATTCTGGACGGCACAATTGACGCCAGCGGTCTGGAATACAAAAACAACGCCAGGGACTACCTGTCCCAGGGCGTGCAGACAAACTTCGATGTAAACATTGGCAACCACGAATTCGACTTCGGCGCCCGCATCCACGAAGATGAAATGGATCGCTTCCAGCCGGTGGATGTGTACGACCAGGTCAATGGCTCCCTGGTGTTCCAGAACAGCGTGGCCCCAACGGGCAGCAACAACCGCTTTGAGACCGGCGAAGCCCTGAGCTTCTGGGCACTCGACAAGTGGCAGGCGACGGACAAGCTCAATATCAACCTCGCTCTGCGCTACGAGGATGTACAGACCAGCCGCACCCAATACGCGGATCCCGGTCGCACGACCGTCGACAGCACCCGCGCCAATGACAGCGCCGAACTCCTGCCTGGCGCTTCCTTTACCTATGACCTGTCCCAAAGCTGGCAGGTTCTGGGTGGCGTGCACCGGGGTTTCTCCCCTCTCGGAGGTGGTGCCAGGGCAAACGAAGATCCGGAAACCAGCAAGAACTGGGAAGCCGGCGTCCGCTACTTTGGCAATGCGTTCTTCGCGGAAGTGATCGGCTTCTACAGCGACTTCTCCAACAAGGCTGAAAACTGTTCAGTGGGCTCGCCGTGCAGCAATGGCGCCACTTCTGGCAGTTTCGTAGCCGGCGAGGCTGAAATTGCCGGTGCGGAATTCCAGCTCCAGACCGGCACCGAGGCGGGCGAGTTCTACCTTCCGGTCAGCCTTACCTACACCTTTACCCAGGCGGAAATCAGCAAGGACAATGCTGCCTCTGGCCTGAAAAAAGGCGAGCAACTCAAAGACGTTCCGGAAAACCAGATGAGCCTGCGGGTCGGCATGGAGCACCCGAGTGGCTGGGACAACTACCTTGTGGCCACCTACGTCGATGAGATGTGTGTCAGCGCAGGATGCAACAACACCGCGACGAAACTGGACGAGACCGAATCCCTGTTCCTGGTCGACTTCATCAGCCGTTACGCGCTGACCGCCAGTGCCGATGTCTTCCTGAAAGTGGACAACCTGTTCGATGAACAGCAAATTGTCTCACGTTGGCCCGATGGCGCCATGGCGAACCTGCCGCGCACCGCTTCACTGGGGATCAGCGTTAATTTCTGATGAGTGAACGGAGATTGCTGAAAATCCGGCTTCCACTCATCGGGAGCCGGATTTTTGGATCACTCCGATAATCCTTTTTTCACACTCAGGCGCCACTTCGCCTGAGAACGTCGCGCCATTGATGATCTGGACCGCAGCGTCGCCAACCTCGGAAGAGCCAATCTGGACAACGCTAACAACCGGCTTTTCTGATCCTGATTCCTTCGTTACTGTTACAATCAACAGAGGACGAGCGAAACTTTCCCACCACGAAAAACGGCGCTTACAAATGAAAATTCTGATTGTTGAGGACAATGCGGTACTTGCCAAAAGAATATCGGACTGGCTTGCGCAGGCGCACTACACAGTCGATATCGCCAAAACCGGCAAAGAAGCGGACTCGTTGATTGAAACAAGCTCCTACCAGGCCGTTATTCTCGATATCGGACTGCCCGATGAAAATGGACTGTCTTTAATGCAAAGATGGAGAAAAAACGGGAAAAAAGAGGCCATCCTTATTCTGACCGCACGCTCCAACTGGACTGAGAGAGTAGAAGGGTTGAACGCGGGTGCCGACGATTACCTTCCCAAACCGTTTGAGTTTGATGAACTGAAAGCCCGGCTCAGTGCGATTATCCGCAGAAAGGACGGCAGAACGACAGACCAGATCAGTGTTGACGGATTCAGTCTCAACGCCAGCTACCGAACGCTTACCACGCCCGACCAGAAAGAGTTCAGACTGACAGCTACGGAATTCCGCCTTTTACAGTGTTTCCTCCGTTCACCGGACCGGGTGTTTTCCCAGGACGAACTGGTTGAAACCCTCTACAACATAGAAAGATGCCCAACCAGAAATGTTGTTCAGGTTTACATAACCCGGCTCAGAAAAATAATAGGAGGCAATAAAATAAAAACATTGCGTGGCCAGGGCTACTACTTTGAAAAAGATGCTACCCGCTGAACGCCCGAGTGAACCAACCAGGTTAAAATATGTCTGCTCCAAAAAGTATCCGCAGAACAGCCATTCAGTATGGTGCTGTTTTCAGCCTCGTATATTTTACTCTGATATTCTTTTCACACACCTACGTGATAAAGCAACTATCGGACGAGTCCAGGAAGCAACACCTGAACAAAGAGCTGGGAAACTTTCAGGCAATCATTGAGGCTGAATCCCCCACAACCGACGACCTCAGCAACATGATCAATCAGTTTGAAATGCTTCTGGGGCATGCCATCGTCATCGAAACGGCTAGCGGAAGCGTCCTGGCGAGCAACAACTTTGACCTGAGCCAAATGCAGGGCGTTGTGGATAAGCCCGAGGGTTTTATTCACATAGCGCAGGGCGCGAACACGCTTTTTGGGCTTAGACGTACGTTCACTGCTACTGGAAAGCTGGCCTCAATCACCGTTCTTGAAACCGAGGGGGCGCTCTCTGAACGACCGCTGAAGGCCCACCTGACATTGCTCGGTGCCTCGGCCGTTCTTCTGGCGATACTGCTGGCACTGATTGGAACCACCACACATCTGACGTTAAAGCCCATCAGTAGGATAAAAGAGGACCTGAGACGGCTCCAATCCGGGAAACAAAGTCGTCTGAACCCTCACGTGCCGGAAGAGTTTCGTCCGCTGATCCGGCAGCTCAATGATTTGCTCGAGCTGTCAAACCGGCGGCTGGACCGCCACCGCCGCCTGAATTCCGATCTCTCTCACCTGGTCAAAACCTCTATTTCTGCCAATCTTGCCATTTTGTCGGATATCGATACCTTGCCTCCGTCCCGGGAGGATGTTGTGTTTATGGCCTCTAACTTGCGGGAGCTTGACAAATCCCTGAAATACCGGATGAGCAAAGCAGACATATCAGGCAGACAGATGGGACGGACGTGCATGCCGGTTGAAATCACGGCAAGTGTCATCACCGTTATGGAAAAAATCTTCCCTGACACGGTTTTTCGCCTCCACACCAACTTACCTGAAAACTTCAGCTGGCCAATGGAGCGACAGGATCTTTCAGAGCTACTTGGCAATTTACTCGAAAATGGCGGGAAGTGGTGCCAGACAACCGTCGACGTTACAATCGCCCGCACGTCATCAGGACTCTCCATAGAAG
>NZ_LVIA01000049.1:0-23147 GCF_001596805.1 Halomonas sp. KX33721
GCGCCGATACCGGTTTGCACGGTGCGCTCCGGCAGGTAGCCGTTGCGGACGACGACACGGCGGCCGTCTTCCAGCGTCTTGTCGGCATATTGCTCCAGAAACGTGCTCAACTCCGCCTCCACGGCCTTGGCGATCAGGTCTCGGGCCCCTTTGCGCAGCAGCTCATGCAACGGATCAGTAGCGCCGGTGTCTGGCTGCGTCACGGCTTGGAGAGTAGAATTGCTCATGGCGTATCCGTCCTATGTTGGTTGTGATCTGGCGAGATCAATCAACAGGATACGCCACCCTCTCTACTGCCCTCCATACACAAGAACTGAGCTTAACTCGCGCGCGACCTACTGGAATGGATCAACACGCACGGCGGCAAGCTAAATCAACGCGACTTCAAACGCCTGCCAAGTGCCCACCGCAGCGCCAGAAAAGCGCGCCCATTACTTGATTGGCTGGCGCGTGCTGGATACCTGAGAAGCACAAAGCATGGCACTAGCGGCAAAACGGCTGAATGGGTGGTCGTGACTCATGTTTAACCCGATTGAGCGCGGCAGGCAGTTACGTGAACAGCGCCAGCTAGCCAAAGGCTGCGGATTCTGCGGAATTGCGGACAACACGCCGGAAACAGCGTTATATCAAAGCATGGGTGCCAGCGCGCCCACTGCGGACAGCCTGCGGATACATGCGGATAAGCCGCACACAGGTGAAACCCGCAAGTTTTCCGCAAACTATCCGCAAGTCACAACCCCAGCAGCTAGGCACTTTTCCGCAAACCCGCAAAATCCGCAACGGGTAACGGCTGATGATGTGGAAACCATACTTTCCAGCCTCAAGGTGGTAGGTCGTGAGTTGCGAGAAATAGAACCGCTGGCGCGTGCCGTCATGTTGAGTATGAGCAGGCAGGCAGCGGCAGAGCTTGCCGTCACGCTTGATGATGCTTTCACCGTAGCGTCAAGCCATAGCGAGGCTCGCGCACAATGCAGGCGCCTGCTTAACGACCCCAGTGCATTGGCAGACGCCAAAGCCGCTTGGCCTGACTTTCCGCCAGCGCCAGCCATTTCGACATAATTTCCCGTCTATAAAAAGGAGCTAACGTCATGAGCAAGAACCCGCGCCGCTTTACCCGCCCCGCTCGCCTTATCGTTTCCGTAGAGACTGATACCGTAGCCAGTATCGACAGCCTGATGAAGCATGGCCGCCAGCATAGCCACCGCAACCGGGCCGAGTTCGTTAGGCGCGCAATTGAAAGAGAGCTATCCCGCTGTCTAAAACAGCCAGAGCACTAGATATGTATGCCGCATTGCCTTAGAGATTCTGCAAACGATTCATCTAAGAGGTATTCGCCTACGTTGGAGCCTTGTTGGTTAAAACCAACTGAACGATAGATTAACTTTTGGCCTGTAAGCATTTGGTTGAGAATTTCGTCAGCCTTTTGCCCTGTGGTGGCAGTATAGGGCGATAGCGATTTAGACGTATACGCCATTGTGGCGCTGTAAGTTTGCTCCAAAGCTTGTTGCTGTTCTGAGGTAAGGTGCTGAGACATGCTAGCTAGAGATCCCTGGGCAGAAGCATTTGGTACAAGATCCGCTGGTGTTTCATCTACTGAAATCGTCCAGGCCGGGTTTTGGTCAATACGTAGCTGAACTTGTCCGACAGGTATTTTCAAACTGCCGCCACTCATAACGCCTACTCTTATTTCCCCTTCCTTTTTCTCGACAAACGGATATAAGGAACCAGTATAGGTGTACACGCTTGAAGATGTATATTTTGATCCTACAGTCACGCGACACGTTGATTCATCAGTAAATTCATCGGTTTGGAAATCCGCTACCCATCTGACGCTGGGTGCAGTGAGAGAAGAGGAAGAACACCCGTATAAAAAGAGGAAGGATAAAGCTGTTACTGATTTTGCTAATGTGCTTTTTTGCATATGCCACCCCACTCAAAGAAAAATGAGAGTAACAACTTAGCACTACGTTACTTGCTCAGCCACACTGATGATTTTCATACCCCTTAAAAAGAGTCTCTTTGATGATTTTCAGACATGTTTACGCGCGCGTGGCCTGTTAAGCAGGTGAATAACAGGCGCTTTGATGATTTTTCTGAGGTCACTTTGTGCGTACTGATGCTGGAAAAACCTTCATGCCAGCATTGCCCACCATGGCATATTGAACGCGCCCAAGCCTTACCCCTACCCTAAATTACCCCAAGTATTTACATCGACCCTAGCTCCATGGCTACCAAAGGTGGAGTGCCTTATATTTGAAGCCATCTGAAAATTAAGCTAAGTTAACTATTGATAAGTTGAAAAAATTAATCACATGGGACTAATACGATGAAGTTCAAATGGGGTATAGCCATCGTCATGGCAGGTTTAGGGACTGCGCAAGCATCGCAAGAATGCGCGGAAATATCAGACCGCAATAGCAGACTAGCTTGTTATGATGCTGAATATAGGCCATCCATTAATCGCAATACCGTATCCCAGTGGGATACCCAAACTGAGCGTTCCGCTATAGATGATAGCGTTTCAGTGTTCGTATCTGTTGATTCTCAGGAGCCTATACAAGGGCGCTTCAGTCGAGGAAAAGCCCCAGCTCGGCTTGTTATGAGGTGTGTAGAGAACACCACCTCGCTGTTATTTACTTTTAACGACAATCACATGACTAGCCACCAACAATATGGAGAGGTAACGCTACGCATTGATGATGGTCGAGCGTTCACCCGAAGAATGAATGAATCCACTAATAACAGAACCTTAGGGCTATGGAGTGGCGGTCAATCTATCCCTGTCATACGCGATATGTTTGGGGCTGATTTGCTGACAGTCCGGGCAACGCCGTTCAGCGAGTCCCCTATTACCGTGCAATTTCCTATTAGTGGCATTGAAGATGCAGTAGCCCCGCTGCGTGAGGCTTGTAACTGGTAACAAATGCAGCCGAACTCCATCTTTAACGTCTCGCAAAAAAAAAAGCGCCCATGATGGCGCTGTTTTCGTTTGTATGGCTGGCGCTAATAGGCGGCTGATGCGGTGCTGATGCAATGCTGTAGCGAGCATTTTTTGTGGGGGCGCCTGTGGGGGCGAAACGAAAAATCGGCAAATTACCAAGGAAGGAATAAAGATAAAGCATTGATTTTAATGGCGTCCCTGGCAGGAGTCGAACCTGCGACCTGCCGCTTAGGAGGCGGCTGCTCTATCCTACTGAGCTACAGGGACTTACGGGGCGCATAGTATAGCGGTTTGATCCGCCCCGGCCAACCGCGGTTTTGCATCGGCAGAGGTCATATCCAACCGAGCAGGCGAAGAGCGAAGATACCCAGTGTCACGGTCACGCTGGCCATGAGCGTGGTCATGGCGATGATATTAGCGGCCAAGGCCACGTTCCCATTGATCGCTTTGACCATCACGAAGCTGGCGGCAGCAGTGGGGCTGGCAAAGAAAAGAAACAGTAGGCCGAGCTGATTCCCTGAAAACCCCATCAGCCACGCAGCCAATGTGGAAAGCACGGGTAAAATCACCATTTTCATACTGCTGGCGCTGAGCGCCACTTGGCTTCCCTCTCGCATGCTGGATACCGATAGCGTTGCGCCGATGCATATCAACGCGAGCGGTAGCGTGAGCGAGGCAAAGTAATTACCTGAGGTCATCACCCAGCTGGGCAGTGACACCGAGAAAGCGGTAAAAGGGAGCGCAGCGAACACCGAAAGAATCAGCGGATTTTTAATGATATGACCCAGCAAACTCCGCCAATCGGTCGCTTGGCCGGGCTGATAGGCTGCCAAAGCAACGACGGAGAGCGCGTTATACATCACGATCACCACCCCCAGCAGCAAACTACCGGCGGATAACCCATAATTGCCGTACATGCCCGCCGCCAAGGCCAAGCCTACGACCCCACAATTTCCGCGAAACGCTCCTTGAACATAAATGCCACGGTCGGCTCTTGGCACGCGCAGGTGCGCCCAACCCCAACTCAGCAAAAACTGGCCCAACGTGGCGAGGGCAAAAAAGAGCAGCAACGGCACATCTAGAGCAACGCTCAAGTCAGCTTTGACTAGGCTGAGAAAGATCAGCGTGGGCAGTGTAGCTTTGAACACGAGAGACGAGGCGGTCGAAATGAAGGCACTATCGATCCAGCCCAGGCGCTTCAAGGCAATCCCGATGAACACCATGGCAAAAACGGGCAGGGTAACGTCTAGGGTGCGTGTAAAGAGTTCAAGTAAGTCCACGAAGGCGCTCTCAGTCGAATCAGCATCCTCTTATACTCTACCGTTGACTGAGATTTGTCGACTCGCTAGACAGTCTGTCAACGGCTGGGGATCGACGTGGCGCTGGACGATTTCGGCACCAGCTACTCGTCGCTGGCGTACTTTCACCGCCTGCCGGTGCAGTTGATCAAAGTCGATAGAGACTTCGTTCGCGATATGCTGGCGAGCGAAGATGATCGTACGATCGTAGAGAGTATCGTCTTCTTGGCCAAGAGGTTCGCGCGCCCCGTGCCCGCCGAAGCGCTCCCCCAGTGGCTGATCACTTGGCAGCGGGAAGGTTTCCCAGACGCGTCTTAACCGAATAGCTCTATGGGGTCGAACTGTTCGGGCAATTTGACGACCACGGCATCTCGCCCCTCCCCTTTGGCTTCATAACTGGCTGCATCTGCCCGGGAAATCGCCACATGGTCACTGCGACGCACTTCCCAGGCCACGATTTGAGCGATACGGCGGAGCATCTCGTCTCCCAGCGCGTGGCCGCCCTCATCGTTGATAGGCTTGAAATGGTCCAGATCGAAGAGAAGCAGCGCAGAGGGCGTGCTGGTCTTCTGGAAGTCGGCGAATGCCTCTTCCAACCGGCGCTCGAATCCACGTCGATTGAGTAACCCCGTCAACGGGTCGTGCTCTGCCTCCCAGCGCTGCAACGCCTCTTGCTGGCGACGCTCGGTGATGTCCTTCACGACCCCGACCAAGCCCAGCGAGTGCCCCCTTGAGGCAACATGACCACCCGTGCATGAATGTCCAGCCACAGCGTTTCATAGTTGCTGCGCACGAACCGTAGTTGGCGCACGAAATCGCTACCGGTTTTCAAGCTGTGAACCCACATGTCCCTCGCCCCTTCTCGGTCGTCAGGGTGCACCTAGCGCCTTAACTCTAAGCCAAGCGCGTGCGAATTGATAACCACGCTTATTTCACGTATGTTCGCCGCCTGTCTCGCAAACCACCCGACAAAAAATTTCGGCACACTCCATGGCAAAACGTACGGCGGGTTACACCTCTAAAGGCATTGGCAGCATCACACCACTCGCCGCATTTTTAAGAGAATTCGACGACGTCACCCCGCTTCGTCCCCTCAGTGCCCAGCCAGACGCCGTCATTGGATGGGGGTTGAAACCTACCAGCCGCCGAGCGAGGCGCTACGCCAACAAGCGCCGTCTTCCCTACGTCGCCCTGGAAGATGGTTTTTTACGCTCTTTAGGGCTTAGTAGTGCCGGTTACCAACCGCATAGTCTCGTAGTGGATTACAGCGGCATTTACTACGACGCCTCACGACCCAGCGACCTAGAGCAGTGGCTAGCGACCGCCGACTTTTCGTCGGAAGAAGTATCCAGGGCCGAACATTGCATCGCCTTACTAAAGCGTTATCGCTTATCGAAATATAACCATGCGCCGGACAAGCCTCTGAGCGCTAGTGGCGCCACCGTGTTAGTGGTCGACCAGACGGCGGGGGATGCATCCATCGAGTATGGTGGCGCGAGCGCCGCCAGTTTTTCAGCCATGCTGGAGCACGCACTGGCCTATCACCCCCAGGCCAAAGTGCTGGTCAAAATTCATCCCGATGTGATTGCGGGTAAAAAGCAAGGGCACCTTACCAGCGCTCTTCAGCACCCGCGCTGCCAGGTCATCAGCGAAGATATCAACCCCTGGGCCCTGTTCGACCAAGTCGACGACGTCTATGTGGTGACTAGCCAGCTTGGCTTCGAAGCGCTTATGGCGGGCAAACGTGTCCACTGCTTTGGCACCCCTTTCTATGCTGGCTGGGGCCTGACCCAAGACCAACTCCCCTGCCCCCGGCGCACGCGTTCTCGTACATTACCAGAAGTATTCGCGGCGGCCTATCTTCGCTATTGCCGTTACGCTAACCCCTACACGGGCCAGCCATCCACGCTGGAAGAGACGATACACCTCATCGCTGACCAAAAGCGTCAGCAAGAACGGTTGAGAGGCGCATGGCTCGCTTGCGGCTTCTCCTCTTGGAAGCGACGTTTTATCAGCGATTTTCTGGGCCCTGCTGCCCGCGTTCGTTATCAAAAGAGACTCCCCCATCAAGCCGTCGAGCCTCAACGGCTGCTGGTATGGTCGAGCCGTATCGACGGCACCTTCAAAACGCAGCACAGCGAACTGTTGCCTCATCTTTGGCGCATGGAAGACGGTTTTATCCGCTCGGTGGGCCTGGGCGTCGACCTCACTCAACCCTTATCACTGGTGATAGATCGCCACGGTATTTATTACGACCCCAGTCAGCCAAGCGACCTGGAAACGCTACTCAACGAGCATGAATTTAGCGATGACTTACTGGCCAGGGCCGCCGAATTGCGCCAGCGCCTTGTCACCCTGAAGCTATCGAAATATAACGTGCCTGGGGCGGCAGACATTGCCTTACCCGATCATCGAACGGTCATTTTAGTGCCGGGACAAGTCGAGAGCGATGCGTCCATCGCCACCGGCTCACCGAAGATCCGCACCAATAGCGCGCTGCTAAAAGCCGTGCGCCAATCTCAGCCGAACGCTTTCATCATCTACAAAGCACACCCTGATGTGATCAGCGGGGCTCGAGTGGGCAAACTCGATACTGATGCCAAACGTCTGTATGATTTGGACGCCAGCCACGTCGACATCACCGCTTTGCTAGAGCGCGTGGATGCCGTGCATACAATGAGCTCGCTGACCGGTTTTGAAGCCCTGTTGCGTCATCGTCAAGTGACGACCTATGGCCTGCCTTTTTACGCAGGCTGGGGATTAACGCACGATGCCATGCACTGCCCAAGGCGTAACCGTACACTCACCTTGGATGCCTTGGTTGCTGGCACGCTATTGCTGTACCCCAATTACATCGACCCCACCTCTGGTCAGCTTTGCAATGCCGAGACCGTCGTCAGCCTATTGGAGCGGGCAAAGTTACAACAATCTACTGCACAAACACCGCTACTTACATGGAAGCAGCGCCTTTATCGCTGCTATCGTAACTTGTTGATTGGAAGCCATTGAGTTGAAGCAGAAGCGCGCATTCTTATTCTTACAAGGCGTTTGCTCGCCCTTTTACCAACGCTTAGCCCGCCGCCTCACCGACGACGGCCACCGCGTGGTGAAAGTACACTTCAACGCGGGCGACCTCCTCTATTGGCAGCGCACGCACAGCCATAGCCACTTGTTTCGTGGCCCTCTGAGCGAGCTGCCCGCCTACGTCACCTCTCTATGGCAACGCTACGGCATTACCGACCAAGTCCTGTTCGGCGACCGGCGTCCCGTGCACCGCCCAGCGGTCGACCAAGCCCCGGCCGCAGGCATTCGCACCCACGTGTTTGAAGAGGGCTACTTCCGCCCCTTTTGGATCACGCTGGAACGTGAGGGAGTCAACGGCCACTCGCTGCTGCCTCGCGATCCCACCTGGTTTTATGAAACAGGCAAAGCGTTACCTGGGCTTCCTTCTCCGGTACGCTTTCGCTCATCGTTTAAAATCCGCGCTATGCACGATGTGGCCTACCACGTCGCAGGGCTAGCCAATCCCATCGTGGCACCGCGCTACCGCAACCATGCCCCCATTACCGCACCAGTGGAGTATGCAGGCTATATCAAGCGCTTTACGCTGCTCAAGCAGTGGAAAAAACGCGATGCTGAACGGATCAAAACGCTGATCGAAAGTGGCAAGCCATACTTTATGCTGCCCTTACAGCTCAACACAGACGCCCAAATTCGTGACCACTCGCCCTATGCCAATATGGAAGAGGTCATGGACCACGTGATGGGGTCGTTCGCTGAACATGCACCCAGCGATGCACTGTTATGTATCAAGAACCATCCGCTGGACATGGGGCTGGTGAACTACCCCAGCATCATTGAACGGCTCTCAAACTTTTACGGCTCAAACGGGCGCATCGTGTATCTCGAATCGGGAGATCTCAACGCGCTCATTAAGCATGCGGTAGGCACTGTCACTGTGAACAGCACCGTGGGTATTGTTTCACTTGAGTCCCAGTGCCCCACCTTTGCACTGAGCGACCCTATTTATAACTTGGCAGGTCTCACTTACGAAGGCTCGCTCGAAGAGTTTTGGCATCAGCCGCCGCCACCCAGCGCTGCGCTGTTTGGTTTTTTCCGTAATACCGTCATGCACGCGGCTCAGGTTAACGGCGGCTTCTACTGCCAGCCGAGTATTGATCTCGCCGTCAATAATGCCGCCCACATCCTGGAAGCCTGCCCATCACCGCTGGAGAAGCTGCTGTGAGTGTTGACGCCACGACAGACGCCACAACCGATTCCACCACTGACTCCACCACTGACTCCACCACTGACTCCACCACTGATTCCACAATCCTGGAACAGGCAAAACGTTCACGCTACGTGCTAATCACCGGAGCGACGGGGGCCATCGGCGGAGCGCTCGCCAAGGAGTATGCTTCCCCGCAGACGCACCTTATTCTCCATGGCCGTAACACCTCAGCACTGGAACAAGTGGCCAGCGCCTGCCGGGAGAAAGGCGCGCAAGTGACGCTCTCCTCCATCAACCTCACTGATGAGGAGGCACTAGCGCAGTGGCTCACCACGCTCCGTGCCGAGCAGTTGCCGGATATCGTGATCGCCAACGCAGGCAAGAACACACATCCTGAGCAGTTGGGCGAGCTCGAGCCCTGGGCCGATGTTCAAGCCTTGCTGAACATCAACCTCACCACCCCCATTGCCATGGCGCAGCACTTGGTACCCGCCATGCGCGCACGGGGTAGCGGCCAACTGGTATTCATTAGCTCACTGGCAGGTTGGCATGGACTACCCAGCACGCCCACGTACAGTGCCAGCAAAGCGGGCATCAAAGCGTATGGCGAAGCCTTGCGCGGCTTGCTCGCCCCCTGCGGCATCGGGGTAACGGTCGTCATGCCCGGCTACGTCACCTCCCCCATGTGCAATGCCATGCCTGGCCCCAAGCCCTTTGAGTGGCCACCCGAACGAGCCGCCAAAGTGATCATTCGTGGCATTCGCGCCAACCGTGCGCGAGTCAGCTTCCCGTTTCCGCTCAACTTCGGCACTTGGTGGCTGGCCGTCTTGCCAGCAGGCGTGTCGCAGTGGCTCATCAAACGACTGGGTTTCGATCATGTAGGAGGCCGGTAAGATGCTTGGCCACCTGCTCCTATCGCTTAGCCTGCCGCTCTTCATCGGGCTAGTGTTCAGCCTAGCGTTCGAAGCGCTGCTGTCTCCACGGCCTGCTCCTCTCTGGCAGCGGCCGATGGCAGCCAATGTGATCCATCTCGGCAGTTGGCTACTGCTATTTGGGCTTTTCACGCTGCTGCTCCAGCGTCCCTGGTTTGCCGTGGTCTTCGTGCTGTCACTCCAGCTCGTGGTGGTCCAGTCAAGCAATACCAAGTCCAAAACGCTCAACGAACCGTTCATCTGCCACGACTTCGAGTACTTCTGGGACGCCATCCTGCACCCACGGCTTTATGTCCCGTTTTTTGGCATTGGCCTCGCCATCGCGGCCAGCAGCGCGGGGGCCATCGCCATTGGCAGCTTTCTCTATGTGGAGCCGTCGCTGGTTAGCCAGTGGAGCACCGTGCTCTTTTTACAAAGCAACGGACTGCTCGCCGGGCTCGGGGCGGTGCTGGTAGCCGTTGGTTTACGCTCACTCGGCGCCATGTCCCTGCAACCGGTCGAGGATCTACATCGCGTGGGGCTATATGCCAGCCTTTGGGCCTATGGGGTAGCATTGATGCGCTCGTCACCGCCTGACCCTTCGGCATCCCCCTACGCGGCTGCCAGCCAGCCCAGTGCCGTCGCTTCACCAGATAGCGCCGAGCGACCCAATGTCGTGCTGGTCCAGAGCGAATCCTTTTTCGATCCGCGCCCATGGTGTCCAGAAGTTGCGCCGACGCTACTGCAACATTTCGATGCCACTCTTACCGAGGCCGTCGAACAGGGCGAGTTGAGCGTGCCGGCCTGGGGGGCCAATACCGTACGCACCGAATGCGCCGTGCTCACGGGGTTGGCACCCAGCGCCTGGGGTGCCCGCCAGTTCAACCCCTACCGCACGCTAAGCCGTTACCCGCTACCCAGCGTGGCGAGCGCTTTTCGCGCGCAGGGTTACCGCACTATTTGCGTGCACCCTTACCCCGCTACCTTTTACATGCGCGACAAGGTCATTCCGCAGCTAGGCTTTGATACCTTTATCGATATCAGCGCGTTTAGCAGCAGCGATAAGCACGGGCAGTACATAGGCGACCGAGCCGTGGCACGAAAGGTTGGACGCCTGCTGAAAGATGACGATAATAGGCCGCTATTTATTTTTGTGATCACCATGGAAAACCACGGCCCGCTGCATCTGGAAGCGCCCCAACAGGCACGTTTGGCCGATACGCTGCCGAACGCCGCGTGGCCGCTTCCAGGCCATCTGCGGGAGCTCGCCGTTTACTTGCACCATTTAGGTGAAGCTGATCAAATGCTGGCAAGCGTTAAAACAGCGCTAAACGAGAGCACGAGGCCTGGAATACTGAGCTGGTATGGCGACCACGTCCCTATACTGCCCGATGCGTATGGGTACTTCATGCCCCCTACGGGCAGCACCCCATACATGATATGGTCAACGCAACCAACACCGCCTGACCAAATGCCTGCCGAGCAACCGCTGCAGGGAATAGCAGCCAACGAACTTGGCGTCCGGCTATTTAAACAAGTGTTTGGACGCGATATAAGTAACGATGTGATCAAGGCAGAACCAGAACCTCAGGAGCAAGAATGACTAAACGTGTGGCCATCATCGGTGCCGCCCATCGTTTCCCCGGCACCACCCCTGAAACGTTCTGGCAAGACCTGCAAGCCGAAAAAGACCTCGTCACCCAAGTGGCCCCAGATCGCTGGAGCCATGATGCCTTTTGGCACCCAGATAAACGCCACCCTGGCACCAGCGTCACCTTTGCTGCGGGTAGCCTGGGCGATATCAGCGGGTTCGACGCAGCGTTTTTCGGTATTTCCCCACGCGAAGCGGCCAATATGGACCCGCAGCAGCGCATGCTGCTGGAGCTCGCCTGGGAAACCATGGAAAGCGCCGGCATCGTGCCCAGCACTCTGCGTGGCAGCCAGTGCGGCGTTTTCCTGGGCGTCGCCAGTCTTGACTACTCTTACCGTTTAGCCGATGACATGTCGGCTATTGATGCTTCGACCGCCACGGGCAACACCTCGAGCATCGCCTCCAACCGACTCTCTTATGTGTTTGACTTGCATGGCCCCAGCATGTCGCTGGACACCGCGTGCTCGTCCTCCATGGTGGCGTTTCACCAGGCTTGCCAATCCATTCGCAGCGGTGAAACGACCGTGGCACTGGCGGGCGGTATCAGCCTGCACTTGCATCCCTACGGCTTTATCATTTTCTCTAAAGCCAGCATGCTCTCGCCCACCGGACGCTGTCAGGTGTTCGACGAAGCGGGTAATGGCTACGTACGCTCCGAAGGCGCAGGACTTTTCCTGCTCAAAGATTACGACTTAGCCGTCGCCGACGGTGACAACATACTGGCCGTGGTCGCCGGGTCAGCCGTGAATACCGACGGTCATAAATCCGGCCTGACGGTACCCAACACCAGTGCTCAAACCGACTTGATGCGTCGCGCCTACGAGCAAGCGGGCATCTCCCCCGATGAGATCGACTATTTAGAAGCCCACGGTACCGGCACCGCCGTTGGCGACCCCATCGAAACCCGCGCCATTGGCGAGGCTATTGGCAAACATCGGCAAACGCCGCTGCCGATTGGTTCGGTAAAAAGTAATGTCGGCCACTTGGAAACCGCCTCGGGCGTGGCGGGGCTTGCCAAAGCGCTTTATAGCCTGCAGCACCGCGAGGTGCCCGCGACCATTGGCATTCGCAAGCTGAATCCGCGCATCAAGTTCGACGAATGGAACTTGAGCGTGGTCACCAAAGCCCAGCCGCTGAAACCCACAGGCCGTTTGGTGATTGGCATCAACTCGTTTGGCTTTGGTGGCGCCAACGCCCACGTCATTTTGGAGAGCGCACCGGAAAAAGCGGCAGCGCCTCGCCAAACACCCGCTACCCCGCTGCCCATTCGCCTTAGCGCCCGCAGTGAAGCGGCCCTGACCGACAATGCGCTGGCGCTGGCCAAGCACCTGCAGGTATCCGGGCAGGATTTTTACGATATAGCCCATACGCTTTATCACCACCGTGAGCAGCACAGCCACGGCGCGCTCTGCTTTGCCAGCAGCGCTGACGAAGCCGCCACGGCACTGCGCCAGTTTGCCGAAGGAGAGGCCAGCCCCGTCATGACGCTAGAGCGCCTCGCCAATGCCCGAGGCCCGGTGTTCGTCTACGACGGCAACGGCTGCCAGTGGGCCACCATGGGCCACGACCTGCTCGACACCGCTCCGGCCTTCAGCGACGCCATCGACCGCGTCGATGCGCTGTTCCAGCGCTACGGTCGCTTCTCTCTGCGTGACGAATTAGCAGGCCGCAACCGGTCAGAAGGCGAAGAGAGCCGCTTCGTACGCACCGAAATCGCCCAGCCCGCACTGTTTGCCCTTCAGGTAGCGCTGACCGAGTGGCTAAAAGCGCAAGGCATTACCCCCGCCGCCGTGTTCGGCCACAGCGTGGGTGAAGTCGCTGCTGCCTGGGCATCGGGTGCCCTGAGCCTGGAAGACGCGGTCAAAGTGATTTATTACCGCAGTGACTATCAGGGCAAAACTCGCGGCCTAGGGGAAATGACGGCGGTGGCGATGAGTGCCGATGAGATCACTCCTTGGCTCGCCAAGCCCGAATTCGACAAGATCAGCCTGGCGGGCATCAATAGCCCCAAAGGCATTACCCTGGCGGGCGATCGCGACCAGCTCGGCGAGCTGGAAGCTGCGCTGAGTGCCGAAGGCACCTTTGCCAAACGCCTGCCGCTGGATTACGCCTTCCACAGCCCCGCCATGGACAGCATCCAGGAAGGCGTGATGGAAGCGCTGGCCGATATTCAGCCGCAGCCCTCTCGAATTCCGTATTTCTCCACCGTCACCGGAGCCTTGGCCGAAGGCACGACGCTGGATGCCCACTACTGGTGGCTCAACATCCGCGAGCCGGTGCTCTTCGATAGCGCAGCGACCGCCCTCATCGAGCAGGGTTACAACGTCTTCGTCGAAGTCGGGGCGCACCCGATCTTACGCCGCTATCTCAACGAATCGCTGCGCCAGCAAGAGCGCAGCGGCTTAGTCTTCGGCACCATCGAGCGCCACAAGCCTGGGTTAGACGGCTTGAACCGCACGCTCAGCCAGCTGCTACTCAGCGGATTAAGCGTCAACAGCCAGCGCTTCTTCCCCGTGGAGGGCCAGCGCGTCCTGCTGCCCCGCTACTCATGGCAGCGCACTCACCTATGGGTTCAAGGCACCAACGACGGCCAAGGCCTACTATCACGCTATTACCAGCACCCGTTGCTTGGCTACCCGCTGGCCCAGCAAGAGCACACTTGGGAGAGCCAATTAGACACCAAGCGGCAGCCTTGGCTGGCCGACCATGTGGTGGGTGAAGGGGCCGTCTTCCCCGGCGCGGGCTTCGTCGAGCTGGCGCTGGCCGCCGCGCTACAGCAGAAAGAGACGCCGGTTCTCGATATCGAGGAGCTGGAAATTCGCGCCCCGCTGCTGCTGGACGGCCCCAATGGCCGTACCATGCGTCTCACCCTCGATCCCGATGATGGACGTCTGGCCATCCACTCTCGAGAGCCCGCCACGGGAAGCGAGTGGCAGCTCAATGCCGTGGCACGCCGGATGCGCGAAAGCCGCGGTTTCCTGCTCAACCGCAGGGCGCCAGCGCTGCCCAAGCGTGATGCTGACTATACCCTAGACGAGCATCTGCACATGGCCGAACGCATTGGCCTGCACTATGGCCCTGCGTTTCAGGCGATTCAACGCGGCTGGATCGAGGGCGATAGCGTCATCGGCGAGATTCACCTCTCGGAAGCCGTCACCGCCCAGCTCGACACGCTGCACGTGCATCCCGGCATTCTCGATAGCGCTTTCCAGCTGTTCATTCCGCTGCTGACACGCCAGGCCGAGTTTGCCTCGCAGCTCGCCTTCGTGCCCGTGCGCGTAGGCCGTATTCAGGTCAATGCCGAAGCCGGAACCCCCGTGCTGGCCCGCGCCGTCATGGGCAAACGGGCACCGCACTCCTTCACCGCCGACTTCGAGCTCTACGATGCCGAAGGTCGCGCCGTGGCCGTGCTCAGCCAGACCCGCTTCAAGGCCATTCGCCTGAACCGCGCGCACCACCAGCACTTTAGCTATTTAGACATGGAGCTCACGCCCGCTCCGCTGAAAGCCGCCGCGCTACCGCTTTCCGCAGACGCGCTGACGCGCCTGATGAGCTTCAGCGATGCTTACACCGCCAGCACTGGCCAGCGCTATGCGCAAGAAGTGGCCCCCCTGCTCGATAGCCTTAGCGAGGCCTTCGTCCAGCAGGCTAACGGCGACGACGACGCATCTCCAGCGCCAGAGACCATTTGGCAGCTCTTGGTGCAGGAGTATCCCGACTACTTCGCGCCCATTCACCTCGTCGGCCGCTTGGGCCTGCACCGTGAACCGCTACTCAATGGCCGTGATACGCTGGAAAGCCTGGGCATCACTGCCGAGCATTTGGCCGGCATCAATCGTGTCCTGGTGGGTGAAAGCGGTTGGCAAGTTCTGGCCCATGAGCTAGGTGCGCTGATGGAGGCCTCTCTGGCCACTCTGCCAGATGGCCAACGCCTCAATCTACTGGAAGCAGGCCCCTGCGCGCCCGCGTTGGGCCAGCGCTTGCTTGAACAGCTTGCCCACGGCGCCCCGGCTACGAACGACCGTTATCGCTACCGCGCGCTCACCACGAGCGACACGGCGCGCTACCAGGCGGAACAGCTGCAAGAGCGCTACCCGCTGATGGACATTCAGTCATTAGACGAGGCGCTACCGGCACTGACAGCTGCGCAAAAGGCACAGCTTGCGTTCGTCAGCGCAGATGTAACCCAACCCGAGCGCACACGCCAACTGATCGAGGCCCTGCCCGCGCAATTGGCGCCGGGCGCGCAGATCATGGTGATTGGCCTTCATCCAAGCCGCTGGCTGGATGACCTGCTGGCAACGCCGGGCATCGATCAAGCTGCGTTAGAACAGAGCACGCTCATCGAGTGGTTGAGCAGCCAAGGGCTGAGCGTCTCCGCGCCAATCGAGTTAGAAGAGAGCGGCGCTTACCTGCTGCACGCGCAACAAACAGAACACAACGACGCCAACGTTCAGGCATCCAGCACCCAAACGCTGCTAGTGGCCGACGCTCAGCAAGAAGCGCTCGCGGCAGCATTGGCCAAACAGCTGAGTAGCCATGCAGGCCACAGCGTATGGCTTCGCATCAGCGACGCAGCGCCGCAAACGCTACTCAATGAAGCGCTGGCCGATCTCACCGACACACCGACGGCACTGAACGTGCTCGATCTGCGTGAGCTAGGCAGCACGACCACCGAGGCTCAAACGCAGCGCTGTTTCGCCGCGCAGCAGTGGTCGTTGGCGCTGGAAGCGAGCGGCCTGGACGCGCAAGGCTGCCATGTGACCTTATGGCTGACCACTCAAGGTTACCAGCGTGCCGACGACGCCGCGCTATGGGGCTTTGGCCGCTCGCTGGCCAACGAGGCCGTGGGCCACAGCGTCACCCTAGTTGACTTGCCAGATGCCCCCGGTGCGTCTGCGCTCGCCACCTTCGCGGCCTCTATCGCGGAACCGGATAGCGAAAACGAGCTGGTGATGACGCAAGAAGGCACCCGCTTTGCCACGCGCCTGCGTACCCTGCCCGCTCCGCACCCGCACAAGGCCAGCCAGGCAGCGCCGCGCCAGGCCATGACGCTGGGCTTTGCCCTGCCCGGCCAGCTGCGCCAGCTACAGTGGCGGCCACGCCAGCTCCCCGACCTGGATGCCGACGAGGTGGAAGTGCGCGTCAAGGCCACCGGCCTGAACTTCCGCGATGTCATGTACACCCTCGGGCTGCTCTCCGATGAAGCCATCGAAAACGGCTTTGCCGGCCCCACGTTGGGCCTGGAGTTCTCCGGGGAAGTCGTGGCCGTCGGCAGCAACGTCACCCACTTGGCCCCCGGCCAAGGCGTGGTCGGTTTCGGCCCTGCCAGCTTCAGCGACCGCCTGGTCGCCAGCCAGCACGCCGTGGCGCCCCTGCCGGAAGGTGTTAGCTACGCCGCTGCCGCCACCATCCCGACGACCTTTTTTACCGTGTACTACGCGCTAAAACACTTGGCGCGTTTAGAACCCGGCGAAAAAGTGCTGATTCACGGCGCTGCAGGCGGTGTGGGCATTGCCGCGCTACAAATCGCCCAGTGGATGGGGGCCGAGATTTACGCCACGGTGGGCTCGGAAGAGAAGCGTGATTTCCTCCGCCTAATGGGCGAAGAGCGCCTGTACGACTCCCGCTCGCTCACCTTTGCCGAAGAGATCCTCGAAGACACCCAGGGTGAGGGCGTCGATGTCGTCCTCAACTCCCTGGCCGGTGAAGTCATTAACCAAAACCTGCGCGCTTTACGCCCGTTCGGTCGCTTCCTGGAGCTTGGCAAGCGCGACTTCTACGAAAACACCCATATTGGCCTGCGCCCGTTCCGCAACAACCTGAGCTACTTCGGCATCGACTCCGACCAGCTAATGAAGGTGCAGCCGGCCCTCACCCAGCGCCTGTTCGGCGAAATGATGGCACTGTTCAACGACGGCACGCTGAGCCCGCTGCCGTTTACCGCCTTCAGCCACAGCCAGGTCATCGATGCCTTCCGCTACATGCAGCAGGCGCGCCAGATCGGCAAGGTCGTCGTCACCTACGAGCAGCCCATTGCCCCGCCACGCCAAGAGCAGCTAGGCACCGCCAGCATGCAGCTACCCAGCAATGCCAGCTACCTGGTGACCGGCGGCCTGGGTGGCTTTGGCCTAAAAACCGCACAATGGCTGGTCGATAAAGGCGCACGCGAGCTGATTCTACTCAGCCGCAGCGGCCCGGCCAGTGAAGAAGCGCAAGCAGCCGTGGCTGACTTCGAAGCGCAAGGTGTGAACGTGCTGGCGGCGGCGTGCGACATTACCGACCGCGATGCCCTGGCACAGGTGTTCGAGCGCGCCAAACGCGAGCTCAGTCCGCTGCGCGGTATCGTGCATGCCGCCACGGTCATCGATGACGGCCTGATTCGCAACCTGGATGCCGAGCGGATTCAAAACGTGCTCTCACCGAAGATCGACGGTGCCAAGCACTTAGAGGCGCTGACGGCCAACGACACCCTCGACTTCTTCGTGCTCTACTCATCGGCCACCACCCTGTTCGGCAACCCAGGCCAAGCCAACTATGTGGCCGCCAACCACTGGCTCGAAGCGTTCGCGGCCCGCCGTCGGGCCCAAGGTCTACCGGCCACCTGCGTGCGCTGGGGCGCCATAGAAGACGTCGGCTTCCTGGCCCGCAACACCCGCACCCGCGACGCACTGCAAGAGCGCCTGGGCGGCTCGGCACTACGCTCAGACGACGCCCTCAAGGTGCTCGAACAAATGCTGCTGACGCCTGGGCCAAGCCTGGGTGTATTAGAGCTCGAGTGGGGTGCGCTGGCGCGCTTCCTGCCCACTTCCGGCACGCCGCGCTTCGATGAGATTGCCCGCGCCAGCGACGACGACGGTAGCCTGGATAGCGACGACGACATCAGCGCGCTGCTGGCAGATCTCTCGCCCGAAGAGCTGCATAGCACGATCACCGAGCTGCTGCGCGCCGAACTGGCCAGCATTCTGCTGATCGATGAAGAAAAAATCGACGTGAATCGCTCGGTCTACGACATGGGCTTCGACTCGCTCATGGGGGTCGAGTTAATGACGGCCATCGAGAACCGTTTAGGCGTCCAAGTACCGGTGATGGTGCTCAGCGAAGCCTCGACGCTGGATAAGCTCGCAGGTGTGCTGATTCAGAAACTACACCAGCGCGATGAGGATGTTGAAGAGTCGCCACAAGATGCGTTAGCCTCTCTGGCCGCCCGCCACGGTGCGGATGGCATCAACAGCGAGCCCGCATCCTCCCCTGCGACCGAGACACCATGACCGCCAAGCGTTCTGAGTTAAAACGCCAGCTTCTGGAAAAAGCGCGCCAGCGCCCTACCGCCAGAGCCGCCGCTCCCTCTGCCCCCAGCGCCCAAGGCGCGGGGGCAGCCCGTTCCGTGCCCGAGCGCTTTACGCGCTTCGATGCGCACCCAGGCTATCAGCAGCTCATGATGATGCGCCAAGGCGCTGAGCAGCTCGGCCTGGAGGTGCCCTTCTTCAAGGTACATGAGGGCCTGGCGGGGGCCACGAGCGTGATGGATGGCCGCACCTGCATCAACTTTGCCAGCTATAACTACTTGGGTTACTCCGGCGACCCGCGGGTCATCCAGGCCGCCTGCGAGGCCGCGCAGCACTACGGCACTTCGGTATCTGCCAGCCGTGTGGTCTCGGGCGAACGACCCATTCATGGCGAGCTGGAACAGGCCATCGCCAAGGCGTATGCCGTGGAAGATGCCGTGGCCTTCGTCAGCGGTCACGCCACCAACGTCTCCACGCTAGGCTACCTGCTGGGCCCCAAGGATCTGATCCTCCACGACGAGTACATCCACAACAGCTCGTTGGTGGGCGCGCAGCTCTCGGGCGCCAAACGCATGTCGTTCAGCCACAACGACCCCGACGCCTTGGAGGCATTGCTTGTCCAGCACCGCCATCAATTCGAGCGCGTCCTGGTCGTGATCGAAGGGCTTTACAGCATGGACGGCGACATACCCGACCTGCCGCGCTTCATTGCCCTCAAACAGCGCCATCAAGCCTGGCTGATGGTGGATGAAGCCCACTCCTTCGGCGTGATGGGCAAAACCGGCTTGGGCCTGCGGGAACACTTTGCCATCGACCCCACCGATGTCGATATCTGGATGGGCACCATGAGCAAAACACTCTCCGGCTGCGGCGGCTACATCGCGGGCAACCAAGCCCTGGTCGAAACCCTGCGCTACTTCGCGCCCGGCTTCCTCTACAGCGTCGGCATGCCCGCCCAGGTCGCCGCCCCCTCGCTCAAGGTACTGGAACTCATGGCCCAGGAACCCGAGCGCGTCGCCAAACTGCAGACCATCTCTCGCTACTTTCTTGAGCAAGCCCAAGCTCGCGGTATGAATACTGGCCAAAGTATCGGTTCCGCCGTCGTACCAGTGATAGTAGGCAGCTCGCCCCTAGCCGCGCACCTCTCCAACGCGCTGCTGGAGCACGACATCAACGTCCAGCCCATCCTGTACCCCGCCGTACCGGAAAAAAGCGCCCGCCTGCGCTTCTTCCTCTCCTGCGAACACACCCAAGCCCATATCGATGAAACATTAGACGTGCTTGAAAAGCTGTTGGCAAAAGGGATGTGATTCGTGGTGAATGGTGAATGGTGAATGGTGAATGGTGAATGGTGAATGGTGAATGGTGAATGGTGAATGCCAACACCGTAGCGCGGCGTAACGAAAGAGCGAGAGCAACGAGCGAAAGAGGCACCCGCGGAGGCGGCGATAGCCGCCTAGAAGGTGGCACGTTAAACTAGGGAGCCACTGGGCAATAGGAAAAAGTCAATGGTAGTAGAAACAATCGAGACCAGCACTGCCCACTGGTACGTCATTCAGTGCAAAGGCAGCGAATCTTTTCGCGCGGCGGAACACCTATCTAATCAAGGATACGAGGTGTTTCACCCGGTGCTGGATGTAAAACGCAAACGCCAAGGCAAGCTCACCACCGTCACCGAGCCGCTGTTCCCCTATTACCTGTTTATTCGATTAGACCAGGTCGTCAGCAACTGGCGGCCCATCCGCTCTACGCGTGGCGTCCTGCGCCTGCTCACCTTTGGCAACACGCCCATCGCCGTACCCGACGCCCTCGTCGACACCCTGCGTGCCCAACCCCATCGCCAAGAAGGCAGCCACAGTTACTTCACCGCTGGCGAAAAAGTCACCATCACCGACGGCCCCTTCAAAGATCTAGAAGCCATCTTCACCCGCTGCAAAGGCGAAGAACGCGCCATCGTATTGCTTAACGTCCTACAACGGCCTCAGCAGGTAGAGCTACCGGTTGAAAGCTTGGAAAAGCGGTGAAGCGAATGGCGAATGGCGAATGGCGAATGGCGAATGGCGAATGGCGAATGGCGAATGATGGTAAACGGTGAATGATCAACCGTAGCGCGGCGTAACGAATCTTGTGAGGCACGAGCAAATGAGGCACCCGCGAAGGCGGCGGATAGTCGCCTGATCCAGCCACCGTGAATCATCAAACCTCGGTGCCACCCTCGGCACTCCTAACGGAGTGCTTCGCGGGTGCGCTCCGCTTACGCCGCGCTACGGGTGCCCATCTCAAGTGCCGTAAAACCTATCAACACAGAGCAACTGCACATACCCGTAGCGCGGCGTAACGACTGAGCGAGAGCAACGAGCGAAGGAGGCACCCGCGAAGGGCGGCGCCAGCCGCCCTGATCACGCCACCACAAGCAACCGCGCCACCGCTCACACATATGGCCTCATCGGCATCCCTAACGGGATGCTTCGCGGGTGCACTCCCTTCCCAATCAAGGTACGCTTACCCTAAATTCACTGCAGGGAAGCAGCCCTTGGCCACCTACCGACGCGCGCACATCCCCGGCGGCACCTACTTCTTCACAGTGGTAACCTACGGCCGCCAACCGCTCCTGGCGGACCACCTCAACATCAACGCCCTGGGCCGGGCCTTCCGTCGCGTGAAAGAAGAACGCCCCTTCACCATGGACGCCTTCGTCCTGATGCCCGACCACCTGCACTGTATCTGGACACTCCCCGAAGGAGATGCGGATTACTCCTCCCGATGGAGAGACGTCAAAAAGTATGCCTCTCAAGAATTTTTGTTTCCCCCCGGCAGCCCACATGCTTGGCAGCGTGGATTTTGGGAGCACGTCATCCGCGATGAGAACGATTGGCAGCGCCACATGGATTACATCCATTACAACCCAGTGAAGCACGGCTGGGCGCAGTCCCCCCGCGAATGGCAATGGTCCAGCTTTCACCAATGCGTCAAGAAGGGATGGTACGAGCCAGACTGGGGAGCGCAAGACATACCGGACGTCGCCGATATGGACTGGGAGTAGAATGCCTGCCCCCCTACCGGAGTGCTTCGCGGGTGCGCTATCGCTTACCACGCGCTACGAATGTATGCCCCGCCCCGTAGCGCGGCGTAACGAAAGAGCGAGAGTAACGAGCGAAGGAGGCACCCGCGAAGGCGGCGATAGCCGCCTGGATGAAGGCACCGTGAATGATCACACCTCGGTGCCACCATCGGCACTCCTAACGGAGTGCTTCGCGGGTGCGCTCCACTTACACCGCGCTACGGGTTCTCACCTCAATTGCCGACACTGGGCGCTTGCACATACCCGTAGCGCGGCGTAACGAATCTTGCGAGGCACGAGCAAATGAGGCACCCGCGAAGGCGGCGATAGCCGCCTGATCAAGCCACCGCAAATCATCACACCACAGTGCCACCATCGGCACTCCTAACGGAGTGCTTCGCGGGTGCGCTCCGCTTACGCCGCGCTACAGGGTCATCGCCAACGTCGGGCATGGGGAATAATCACGGGCACGGACACTACCGTAGCGCGGCGTAACGACTGAGCGAGAGCAACGAGCGAAGGAGGCACCCGCGGAGGGCGGCGCCAGCCGCCCCGATTACGCCACCACAACCCACCGCGCCACCGCCCACCCATGAGGCCTCACCGGCAACGCTCCTCGCGTTGCTTCGCGGGTGCGCTCCGCTTACGCCGCGCTACGGGTGCCCATCTCAAGTGCCGTGATACCTATCAACACAGAGCAACTGCACATACCCGTAGCGCGGCGTAACGAATCTTGCGAGGCACGAGCAAATGAGGCACCCGCGAGGGCGGCGGATAGCCGCCTGATCAAGCCATCGCAAATCATCACACCTCGGTGCCACCATCGGCACTCCTAGCGGAGTGCTTCGCGGGTGCGCTCCGCTTACGCCGCGCTACGGGTGCTCACCTCAAGTGCCGTAAAACCTATCAAAACGGTGCAACTGCACATACCCGTAGCGCGGCGTAACGAATCTTGCGAGGCACGAGCAAATGAGGCACCCGCGAAGGGCGGCGCCAGCCGCCCTGATCACGCCACCACAAGCAACCGCGCCACCGCTCACACATATGGCTTCATCGGCATCCCTAACGGGATGCTTCGCGGGTGCGCTCCGCTTACACCGCGCTACGGGGTCATCGCCAACATCGGGCACAGGTAACCCCCCCCGCACGAAAGATGCACTCCCTTCCCAATCAAGGTACGCTTACCCTAAATTCACTGCAGGGAAGCAGCCCTTGGCCACCTACCGACGCGCGCACATCCCCGGCGGCACCTACTTCTTCACAGTGGTAACCTACGGCCGCCAACCGCTCCTGGCGGACCACCTCAACATCAACGCCCTGGGCCGGGCCTTCCGTCGCGTGAAAGAAGAACGCCCCTTCACCATGGACGCCTTCGTCCTGATGCCCGACCACCTGCACTGTATCTGGACACTCCCCGAAGGAGATGCGGATTACTCTTCCCGATGGAGAGACGTCAAAAAGTATGCCTCTCAAGAATTTTTGTTTCCCCCCGGCAGCCCACATGCTTGGCAGCGTGGATTTTGGGAGCACGTCATCCGCGATGAGAACGATTGGCAGCGCCACATGGATTACATCCATTACAACCCAGTGAAGCACGGCTGGGCGCAGTCCCCCCGCGAATGGCAATGGTCCAGCTTTCACCAATGCGTCAAGAAGGGATGGTACGAGCCAGACTGGGGAGCGCAAGACATACCGGACGTCGCCGATATGGACTGGGAGTAGAATGCCTGCCCCCCTACCGGAGTGCTTCGCGGGTGCGCTATCG